>JBLIAZ010000240.1:0-3062 GCA_047631875.1 Saprospiraceae bacterium | reverse complement strand
GGTGGTGCTATGTTTGGTGTTGTTCCAAAAAGCATATGGTCAAGAACTAACCCTTCGGACGATAAAAACCTGTGTCCTTTCGCTATGAGGAATATGCTTATTTAGGATGGTGATCGATTAATTTTAATTGATACTGGTGCAGGAGATAAACAAAGCGACAAGTTTTTTGGTCATTTCCATTTACATGGTGACAACACTTTAAATTCGTCTTTAGCGAAAATTGGTTTTTCTCCTGAGGACATAACCGATGTTATTTTGACCCACTTACATTTTGACCACGTAGGAGGAAGTGTTGTTAGGAACCCTACAACTTCAAAACTTGAGTTAGCTTTTAAAAACGCAAAGTATTGGAGCAACGAAGACCATTGGAATACACTAATGAAAATATATAAGTTAATTAACTGATTATCAAAAGTTGAGAAAAACGATTTTCACCAGTATTTGTCTCTAGTGTTTTCAACATAAAATTATATTTCTCTTAACCTTCGTAGCATAAAAAGCAATAACAACTTTGCAATGAGAAGAGTAGTGATTTAATTCATCTCATTTTATGAGATAAAACTTCTTTGCTAAAATTAAAGGGTGAATGGTTATATTAGCAGCTAATCAATGGCTTAAAATAATAAGATGTCTTTTAACAAAGTTTCCCAATTTCTTACCCGACAAATTGACATCGCTACTCTTGTACTCTTCAGGATCGCTTTTGGATTAATCATGACGTGGGAAGTATGTAGGTATTTCAGTAATAATTGGATATACGAGGCGTTTTGTTATCCCCGATTTCATTTCTCCTACGAAGGTTTTAGTTGGGTTAATGCTTGGCCTGGTAACGGACCTTTTATTCATTTTTTCATCTTGGGTTTATGTTCACTTTTCATAACAATTGGGTTCCTATATAGAATTGCTTCCGCCTTGTTTTTCCTTGGGTTTTCATATATCTTTTTGATTGATCAAGGTAACTACTTGAATCACTTTTACTTGATTATACTGATCAGTTTTATCATGATATTTTTACCTGCGAACAAGTCATTTTCAGTTGACGCAAAAATTTTTCCTAAAATAAAAACCGATTGGGCACCAAATTGGACGGTATGGTGGTTAAAAATACAGCTAGGAATTACTTACTTTTTTGGTGGAATTGCAAAAATAAATTCAGATTGGCTGCAAGGAGAACCGCTTAGATCGTGGATTTCTCGGGGAGTCAACGACCCTATATTTGGACTATTTACAACTAATGAATGGTTTATTTACACTTTATCTTACGGTGGACTTTTATTGGACTTACTTGCATTCCCTTTGTTGTTAAGTAAAAAAACAAGAATCCCCACGACAATTGCTCTCTTGTTGTTTCATCTATTTAATGCCTATTGGTTTCAAATTGGTATTTTTCCGTGGTTTATGATTGCAGCCACCGCAATTTTTTACCCTCCTGAATCACTTCGGTTTTGGGAAAAAAAACAAGCATTAGCGCCCAGTAAGTTTAGGCTTCAAAAATGGGCATTGTGGGGGTTAGGCATATATATGTCAGCACAAATTCTTGTCCCATTCAGACACCTGCTATATGATGGAAACGTGAGCTGGACCGAAGAAGGACACCGATTTTCATGGCACATGAAATTACGCGATAAGGATTGTGACACTCAGTTTTTAGTTGCTGACATGGCAACTAATGATGTGTATAATGTAGACTTAACCACATTTCTTACTGAAAGGCAGATTCGGAAAATGAGCAATCGTCCAGTCATGATAATACAATTTGCTCATTATTTGTCTGATAACATGAGTAAAAAATTGAATAGACACGCATCTGTTTTCGTCACCTCTTCGTGTTCTTTAAACGGAAGACCGGCAGCTGAATTAATAGACTCTGAAGTAGATTTGAGCAAAGTTGAATACCCTTTTTATAAAAAAGCAGATTGGATAATCCCACTAGAAGTCCCTTTGAACTAGAGGGTTCCTTAATCACAATGACATCCAAAAATAAACTAAGGACCTTCTGGAATTTTTGACGATACTCATTCCGATTTCAATATGGACGAATTCAATAATACTGCAAACAGGGATACGCGACGGGCTGGATGGGCAATTGTAGGTATCTGATAAAATATAACGGACAAACATGGCAGGGTAAGCACAAGGCAATAACACTAAAATATCTCGTGAACGGAACATGTATAGGTACATCATAAAAACAAAAATGAACAAATACATCACTTTACTCCGAGGAATTAATGTAGGTGGCCACCGGAAAATATTAATGGCCGATTTAAAATTGATGTTTGAGGACTTAGGTGCATTAAATGTAAATACTTACATACAAAGTGGAAATGTAATTTTTGAGCACAAAAACGAATCAGCAAGTGGATTAAGTGATTTCATCAGTAAAAAGATCAAAAATAAATTTGATTTTGAAGTTCCAACAATCACTTTTCCGGTTGAAGAGTTTGTGAAAATTATAAGTATAAATCCATTCATCGATAGCAGCTCGGTAGAAAATCTCCATGTCACCTTTTTAAGTTCAAGTTTAACAACAAAAGAAATAGAAGTTGTCACCACACAAACAACTGCAATGGAAAAAGGTCAAGATAAATACGAAATAATCGGTAGGGCTGTATATATAAAGTGTGTTGGGAAATACAGTAAATCAAAATTGACTAATTAATTTTTTGAAAAAAAATTAAACATCACCACCACAAGAAGCTGGAAAACGATTATGAAAATCACCAACATAATTAATTGATAATAAAACATTACCGGGAAACGTATTCTAGCGCTACTCAATCCAAATGACAAGCGATTTATATTATTTTTTTTTTGAAAACTGAAACCTTAACACTACTTTTATCGTATACTAACTGCAGCTGCAATGTCTCTAAACGAGATTAATAAACGCTAGATAATTATATATGAAGTTTATACAAGTTTGTAAAACTGGACTTTTTGTTGCCGCTATGTGGTTGACAAATGCTTCGTTTGCACAAACTGTAACTTTAACTTATGCAGATTTTTTAGCTGACTCCGATTGGGAAGTCCCAGCTGGGGTAACACTTGTTACTGTTCAA
>JBLIAZ010000239.1:0-3079 GCA_047631875.1 Saprospiraceae bacterium | reverse complement strand
AATGGATAATGGAATAATATATTTAATCCCCTGCCCTTTGGGTGATGACAGTCCACTGGATAGTATACCACAACACACGCTGTCAGTAGTTCGGGAATTACAGCACTTTGTGGTAGAAAACGCTAAGAGTGCTAGACATTTCGTAAAGGGTTGTGAACATCCACAAGCCATCAGAGAATTGACGTTTGACATTTTAGACAAAAAAACAGACCCCCTATTGATTCCTGAAATCATTGCCCCTTGTTTTACAGGAGTATCCATAGGTGTAATTAGCGAAGCTGGTTGTCCTGGAATTGCAGACCCGGGAAGCGAACTTATAAATTACGCTCATTTAAAAGGAATTAAAGTCGTACCGTTGATTGGGCCAAGCAGTATTTTGCAAGCTTTGATGGCTTCTGGTTTCAATGGGCAAAAATTTGCCTTTCATGGGTATTTACCAAAAAACACCGATGATCTTAAAAGGAAAATAAAATCGTTTGAAAAACACATCAGAGATTTTAGACAAACTCAGTTGTTCATTGAAACACCCTACAGAACGAACCAATTGGTAAAACACATCGTGTCTTTTGCAGGAAATGATTTAAAACTTTGCATTGCTGCGAACATCAATCAAATTGACGAAAGCATTATAACTAAAACCATTGCTGAATGGAAAAAGTCATTGCCTGAATTTGGAAAATCACCAGCAGTGTTCTTGTTGTATAATTAATTGCACGCAGAATACTAGGGGTACAATAATGTAAACGGTAAAGAGATTTGCTAAAATTGACTTACAAAAATTCCGATCCTGTACTTTATTCACTTCAGCAGTTATTATAACAATCGCAAAAAAAAAGGTCTCGCAAAATGCGAGACCTTTTTTAATATGATATATTTTGCTAATTACTTAACAACAACTTTAGATGTAGAAACACCTGAGTCAGACTTTACGCTTACAACGTACAATCCAGCAGGAACATTTGAAGTGTTCAAAGAAACAACTCCAGACGCAGCAGATGCAGAAGCAACTACTTTTCCAGTAACATCAGATAATTCAACAGTTGCATTTGTAGCAGATCCTAAATCAACGTTTACTACCTCATTAGCTGGGTTAGGGTATACATTACCACCAGTACTTACAAGATCTGCAATTCCACTAGAAACACAAGCAGTAGCACTTTTGATGCTGTGAAAAGTAACAGTCTCACCAGTTAAAGCACCTGGAGCCCATGAAGATGCTGCAGTAGCTTCACCTGTAATTGTGATGTCCACAGAAGCCAAGTTTGTCGCATCAAATCCATCATTCCAAATACATTTCCCTGCTGCATAAGTTACAGAAGCTACACCTGATCCAGTGATACATGCTGCTTCACTAAGATAATCCCAGCTAGTTCTTGTTCCTGTACCTAAATCAAAAGTTAAATCTGCAGTTGCTCCAGCAGCTATAATTCCTCCAAAAGATGTACCTACTGCATCAGCTAAAACAAATTTAGCAGTTGCTGTTTTATTTACTTTAGAAGCAAACAACCAATAAACTTCAACAGTGTTTGAACTGCTGTTAGTATAGGAAACAGTAATCTTTGCATCAGCAGAAATATCAACTGTTTTATCAGAAGGATCTGGGTTTGTTAAAGAAAATCCAAATGGAGTCCATGTTGATGTTCCACCAGCAGCTTTTGTAGTACTTACTGCTAAGTCACCACCACCTGACCTTGTATAACTGTAAATTGTTTGCTCACCCCACCATCCTATTTCTCTTGCGTCTGTATCTTCAGCTTTTGCAGCATCTACAAAGTCTTCAGTGAAACCTGTAGCAGAAACACAATCTTGAGCATTCACACCAATTGTTGCTAATAAAGCAACTGAAAGTAAAAGTTTTTTCATAATAACGTTTTTTTGTTAGATTAATATATAAGTTAAAAGTAAAAAATAAATGTCATATATGCTAAAATATTAACATTTCTATTGCATAAATGAAGCCTTGCTATAGCAGGCTATCAGTAGAACATTTTAAACGGAAAAAGGTTACTTTAAAAGTGATACTTTTTAAATACTTCGATGCCTTCATACTCTGGCAAACCCAACCTGTCGTACCAACCGGCTGTTTTTTGATTTTTAAATTCAGCTCTTTGCCAAGAATCATTACTGACATCTCCAGCAAAAGCAGGAACTGTCATTTGAGATTTATGTTTAATAATTGCTTGTCTTTTTCGTATCATTTCCTCAGGACTTAACGGAACAGCCATGTCAATTTCCGATACTGGCCATTCAAAGTTAGTTCCCCTATACATCCACAACCAGCAATCAGCAACCCACGGTTCGTCAGATAACCTTTTAAAAGCTTCTATCACTACATCGAAACAAATTTTGTAAGCACTGTTTGGGTCTATTTGATCACCTGAAAGAAATACTTGATGAGGCTGAATTTCATTCAATAAGTTTACTGTAATTTGAATGTCCTCTTCACACAATTCATTTTTCGTCTTTTTATTGGTTTCGTAAAATGGTAAATTCAAAAAATGTACATTTTGAGAGGGCACTCCACAATACCTGCATGATGCTTTTGCCTCCACTTTACGAATAAGCGACTTTATTTGTTTTACATTGTCGATGTCCTCTTTAGGACCTTCTTTTTTCATAAAAACAGCTTTTGTCTTTTCCAAGTGCTTTTCTGTTTCGCCATCACTAATGTTAAAATGACTTGCAAATTCTTTTACGAAGTTTAACTGATTAATTACAGCATCATCAACTACACCTAAGTTTCCTGATGTTTGATAAGCAACATGAACGTCGTGTCCCTGATCAACTAATCTGATTAAAGTCCCCCCCATTGACACCACCTCGTCGTCCGGGTGCGGACTAAAAATCAATGACTGTTTAGGAAAAGGTTCTGCTCGTTCCGGCCTTCTTTCATCCTTAGTACCAGGCTTTCCTCCTGGCCATCCAGTAATTGTATCTCTCAAATGTCTAAACACTTCCAAGTTTAATTCATAAGCGTTACCTGATTTTGCAATAAGGTCACCCATTCCATTTTTATTATAATCTTCGTCTGTTAACTTAAGAACCGGTTTGTTAATCGTATCACATAACCACACCACAG
>JBLIAZ010000238.1:0-3085 GCA_047631875.1 Saprospiraceae bacterium | reverse complement strand
CTAAATGCTCCGTTCAACAAAAAGGTGTCACTCGTGAATTTGTGACTTACCGGTTCTGGAATAATTGAATGTTGAGCAAAAGTTATGTTTGCCGACAAAAAGAGTAACAGGAGCAAATTTCTCATGGCTTGTATGGTTTTGTTTTACAATAATAACTCAAATAAACCACCTTCCAACAAAAGATAATAGGACATCAGTTGGACATCAGAGCATGTGATAAATTGACTTATAGTTTATTGGGGATCAACAAACATGACCTTGATTAAATTGTCTTAGAAAACATCTTTTCTTTCACTTGTCCGTCCAATTTAGGGTCAAGAAGCATGCAAATATTACGAACAAATATTTTACCTAATTCGGTGACTTCAAGGCTGTTTTCGTCTGGTCCCAAAATAAGTTTTAAAATACCTTCAGCTTCCATGATTTCCAGTTTTGGAAGTGCTTTTTGAATCATCGTTTCAAGGAATTCTCCCTTATTCCATTCGGTATAAAAATGACACATTAAGTTCAAAATATGCTGACGGGAATTAACTTCAGTAGGCGTCAAAATATGTCCTTTTACTATTGGAAAAATACCTTCCTCGACCAAAGACTTATACTCACCAATGTTTTTACTGTTTTGCGCAAAACATTCCCAAGAATCACTTATTGCACTTACTCCAAGTCCAATCATGAGTTGAGTTGAATTGGCAGTGTAGCCCATGAAATTCCTGTGCAAGGTGTTGTTGTCAATGGCTTTAAACAAAGGATCTCCTGGCAAAGCAAAATGATCCATGCCTACCTCGGAGTAATTCATTTCGAAAAACATGGCTTTCCCTTTGTCATACAAGGCTCTTTTTTCAGAGTCTTTAGGCAGGTCCGATTCAGTAAACTTTCGTTGCGACCCTGCCTCCCATGGCACGTGCGCATAACTATAAAAAGCTATTCTATCCGGACGTAATTTTTTGGTCAATTCAATGGTGCCAATGACACTGTCCATCGTCTGTAACGGGAGTCCATAGATCAAATCAAAATTTACCGACTTATAGCCGATTTCACGAGCGTTTTTCACGACCTCTTTCACCATGTCGAACGGCTGAATCCTGTTGATAATTTCCTGCACTTTAGGATCAAAATCCTGAATTCCTAAACTTATTCTTTCAAACCCTAAGTCGTACAAAGTTTGTAAATGTTCCCTTGAAGTACTTTTTGGGTGGCCTTCAAAACTGAACTCATGACCTTCCGCTATGACAGCGTTTTCACAAATTCCATTCATTAGCGCAGTTAAGTTTTCTGGGGAAAAATAAGTTGGTGTGCCTCCTCCTAAATGAATTTCTTTGATGATTGGTTTTTCGTCAAATGCAGCCAAATAAAGCTTCCATTCCGTAAGCACAGTTTGAATGTATGGCAACTCTACTTTGTGATTTCTCGAGACCCTCATGTTACATCCACAAAACGTGCATTGGCTTTCACAATATGGTAAATGAATGTATATGCTAATGCCTTCAGCAGTGTTTGAAAGCTGAAAAGTTTTTTTAATTTCTTGCTCCCATTCTTTTTGACTAGGGTTGTTTTTCCAGTGAGGAACCGTAGGGTAACTCGTATAACGAGGTCCTGGCATGTTGTACTTTTTAATTAATTCCCCCTTGGTCATTACTGTGATTGTAAAGTGGTTAATGACAGCTAACTGATTGGTTAGGTTCCATTTTAGGACAAAGGTAAGAAATACCAAAATTTAATCCCCTTAAAACAAACAATACTGCCTTCAAAAAAAGATTACTTGCTTTTATTCTTACGAATTGAAAACAACATTTGATTGTCTGAGGCCTCTTGAGGAGCTTGTGGATTACCTTGGTCGTCACCCCTCACAAGGGTTAAAAACTCATAGGAGCCAACGTTCATAGCACAAGTAAGCACAGTGCTGTCCGACAATAATTTTAAAGCATTAAATGACAATTTTGCTGCCTCCAAAGAGCTTATTATTGCCCCGCTAAGCACCTTGTTACCTCCCTTAACGGCAGCACCAATTACTTGACCTTTAGCATTGATGTCAAATGTTAATTCATAAATCTCTCCATTTTCAAAGGTACTGCTGTCAACTATAGTTGGGTAGGTATAATTTTGTAATAGTGCTGTCCGAATGGACAACTGCGTGCACCATTGACGTGAGGAAGTTGAGGTGGTAAGCGAGCAGCTTTTAAGGAACACATAAGAATACAAAGAATCAAGTGCCTCTGCAACCGGCTCTCTTTTAATAAGTGCTACCAGATCCCCATCGTATTTGTACATGTTTAGCTTTACAGCTGATTCGCTGCCACTTGAGTCACTTAATGCTTCTGCTTTCACAACGTTGGCACCACTTTCAAGCGCAATTTTTTTAGCCGAAATCATGGCCTTATAAAATTCACCGCTGGACCGAGAACTCGCTTTGTTAAAAGTCAGCTCTCCTATTTTTACTGCAGTATTAGGAAGGGCTTGGTTGTCCTCTAAAAACACCACCCTTTCACTTGCTGGCAACGCTGTTCTTTCAGACATCAAATTTACGGTCACTTCCTTTTGACAAGAAAACAAGGAGACCATGGTCAAAACTAAAACAACTGAAATTTTATGCATGGTTTGAACTTAAATATAAAAATTATATTGAGCCAAAGCTATCCATTTTGAGACAATATTATCAAACATTTAACATTAAAATTACTCACGAACAGCTGAAGGTTAATCACTTCCATAATCACAAAATTTACCTACCTTCGCCTCATGTTGTTTTCACAAATAATTGGACATGAAGAGCTTAAAAGCCAGTTAATTTGGCAAGTAAACAGCGGACGAATTGCCCACGCACAAATGTTTTTGGGAAAAGAAGGTTCCGGCAATTTTCAATTGGCATTAGCATTTGCGCAGT
Organism: Saprospiraceae bacterium; assembly: GCA_047631875.1. Lineage (GTDB taxonomy): Bacteria > Bacteroidota > Bacteroidia > Flavobacteriales_C > JBLIAZ01. The sequence goes on along the minus strand of JBLIAZ010000238.1, from coordinate 204 downwards.
TTGTAAATTGTGTTGACAGGACCTCTACAGATTCGTGTGGAGTTTGCAACAATTGTAAAAAATACACTTCTCTGCAACATCCCGATTTAAATTTTATATTCCCAACAGCCATTAGTAGTTTGGTTAAAAAAGACCCTGAGAGTAAAAAATATTACAAGGAGTGGCGAGAATTTTTATTGGATAACCAATACTTTAATCTAGATG
>JBLIAZ010000237.1:0-3085 GCA_047631875.1 Saprospiraceae bacterium | reverse complement strand
ATTTTTTATGGTTGGCATATTAAAAAAGGAGAGTCATTCAATAAGAAAGAAATCACTCAAATAGCTCCAACAATCGCACAGAAGATAAAAATTTCTTTTCCTAATGGCACTGAAGCTCATGTTCTTGAGGAAATATTAAAAGATTAGATAATTATAGATAAAAAAAAGGTGTATTGTAAAATACACCTTTTTTTATATCCTTTATACTGTTGTTGCAACGGGTAGTGGAATTTGATTTTTAAGTAAATCTTCAAAAGTTTCATGAGCCCGAATTAAGTAACCTTGACCGTTCATCCAGAGTACTTCTGCTGGTTTATACCTTGAGTTATAGTTTGAAGCCATAGAATAGCAATAAGCGCCTGCATTTCTAAAACATAATATATCACCCTCCTTAATTTCTTGAATTCTTCTATTATTAGCAAAAGTATCTGTCTCGCATATGTATCCAACAACAGAATAGAACCTTTCTTTTCCTTTTGGGTTCGATATATTTTCAATATGGTGTTGAGATCCGTACAACATTGGTCTAATTAAGTGATTGAATCCGCTATCTACTCCTGCAAATACTGTGGATGTTGTTTGTTTGATTACATTTACTTTAACTAAAAATGAACCTGCTTCACTGACCAAAAATTTTCCTGGTTCAAATATTAATGTTAGGTCTTTGCCGTATTCTGTACAAAATGCATTAAATCTTTTGGACAATTTTTTACCTAATTCTTCAATATCTGTTTCGATATCGTCTTTTTTATAAGGGACTTTGAATCCGCTGCCAAAGTCAAGGAAGTCCAGGTTTTTGAAATTTCTTGCTGCATCAAATAAGATTTCAGCAGCATACAAGAATACCTCTATGTCAAGGATATCGGATCCTGTATGCATATGGATACCTACGATATTCATTTTAGTATTTTCGACTATGCGCACAAGATGTGGTAATTGATGGATTGATATTCCAAATTTACTATCAATATGTCCTACAGAAATATTAGTGTTTCCGCCAGCCATTACGTGAGGGTTGATACGAATACAAACTGGAACATGTGGATGTTTAGCGCCGAACTGTTCGAGTATAGACAGATTATCAATATTGATTTGAACACCCATTGCATGTACTTCTTCAATTTCTTCTAAAGATACTCCGTTTGGGGTATAAAATATTTTTTCTGGAGCGTATCCTGCATGAAGTCCTAATTGTACTTCTTGAATAGATACAGTGTCCAACCCGGCTCCCATTTCTTCAAGTAATTGCAATATTGCCACGTTTGACAATGCTTTCATAGCGTAATTTATACGCAACTTTTCTACTTTAGAAAATGCTTTTGTTAATCGGTTGTACTGCGATTGTATTTTTTCAGCGTCATAAACGTATAATGGACTGCTATATTGTTCAGCTAGATGTAGTAGGTCTTTAGATTGCATTGTGATTATTTTTTGACAAATTTATTACACTTTAGTTGTTCTCGCAAGTAAAAGAATGAATTCTAACAAAATATAACAAAAAGTTATGAATTAAACAATAGGATTTTGGACTTCTTTTTTATTGGGTGAGGGATGGCAGCGGATAGCCCACAGTCCTGATTTTTTCAGGACGAGGACTTGTAGCGTACAGCCCGACCATGCTAGAATGAAGTGGCAGCATGGGTACCTCCAAAAACAAACATGACTGTCTAATTAATGAATTGGACAGTCATATCAAATGGTGTAACAGGATTTTATAAACTTGGTAAGTCTCCGTTGCCTTTTGTAGGCAAATTTGTTGATCCCATTAGGTATAGGTCTACTTCTCGTGCTGCTTCACGACCTTCGGAAATTGCCCAAACGATCAATGATTGCCCTCTTCGCATGTCTCCTGCCGTGAATATATGAGGAACATTTGTTTGGTAATTTGTTGCTTGATAATTACTTCTGGGATCAAGATCTAGTCCTAATTGATCGCTCAGCGTTTTTTCGGGTCCCGTAAACCCAAGAGCTAACAAGGCCAAATCACAGGGCCAAATTTTTTCAGAATCTTCTTTTTCTACTAGTTCAGGTCTATTTTCTGCTGTCATTTTCCAAGCTACTTCAACAGTTTTTAAACCCACTAATACTCCTTGCTCGTTAGCAATGAATTCCTTAGTGTTGATAAGCCAATTTCTATCACATCCTTCCTCGTGTGATGATGATGTTTTTAATTGCAATGGCCAATATGGCCAAGGGGTTGACCCGCTTCTATCTACAGGAGGTTTAGGCATAATCTCAAAATTAGTAACTGATTTTGCTCCGTGTCGGTTTGAAGTTCCGATACAATCAGATCCAGTATCTCCACCTCCAATAACGATTACATCTTTTCCAGTAGCTTTAATTTGATTTGGAATGGTTTCGCCGTACAAAACTTTAGTTTGCTGACTTAAGAAATCCATTGCTTGCACTACACCTTTAGTTTCGATTCCTTTTGTTGGTAAGCTTCTTCTTTCAGTTGATCCACCGCATAAAACAACGGAGTCAAATTGATTTAGTTGCTCGACTGTATAATTAATCCCAACATTAATATTAGTTTTAAAAATTATTCCCTCGGCTTCTAAAATGGCAACACGTCTGTCGATAATTCCTTTTTCTAATTTAAAATTTGGAATTCCATAACGTAATAAACCACCTATTGCATTGTCTCTTTCGAAAACAGTTACTGTGTGTCCAGCACGATTTAATTGTTGTGCTGCTGCTAATCCGGCTGGCCCAGACCCAATTACGGCTACTGTTTTTCCAGTTCTTGTTTCAGGAGTTTGTGGTTTTATCCATCCTTCAGCGAAACCTCTTTCGATAATGTTTTTCTCAATATTTTCAATAGCAACTGGTTCTTCAATAATTCCTAATACACATGATTTCTCACATGGAGCAGGGCACAAACGACCAGTAAATTCGGGAAAATTATTTGTTGATTGTAAAATCTGCAAAGCGCTTTCCCATTCTTCCTGATGCACCATGTCGTTAAAATCAGGAATTAAATTTCCCAAGGGGCATGAACTGTGGCAAAACGGGATTCCGCAATCCATACATCTGGATCCTTGCTCTTTTATTTCTTCTTTTGCTAAAGGAATGGTAAACTCAT
>JBLIAZ010000236.1:0-3095 GCA_047631875.1 Saprospiraceae bacterium | reverse complement strand
TATGTCCAGACGAAAGCTTTTCTTTGGATGTGCAACAACTTGGGAATGCGACAACAGTCGTATGGAATTTAGGTTCAGGCTTGTCAAACTATAAAACCAATTCATATTTTGATTTCAGTTATGTAACTCTGGGAAACCATCCAATTCAAGCAAAAGTGATTGATGAATGTGGAAATGACTCAATCCTATACGACACAGTAAAAGTGGTAAATCGTACTCATTATTCGAGTAATGTATATTTATCTGCTACTGATTCACTTTGTATTGGTCAAGAAGGTAACTTTGATGCTGGTGATGGATTCCATTTTGCTACATGGACATTTTCAGACGGTCAAGTTACAGAGGATGAAAAGCCATATTTAAGTTTTTCAACTGCTGGACAGGTTACTTACAATGTAAAATTGACAGATTTTTGTGGTAATGACACCACTCTTTTTGATACAATTCAAGTGGGTAATGGAGGTAATTTTAATGGAGGGGTAGACTTATACCTTACCGATTCGTTATGTGTTAGTGAAAAATATGAATTTGAGAAAGGATCGTATTTTAAATCCGTTACATGGATTTTTGGAAATGGAGATACTGTCACTACGACAAAGGATTATTACGAGTATGCATACATGGCTGCTGGGAAATATCAAGTAACAAAAATTGTGACTGATCATTGTGGCAATCAATCAATCCCAAAAACAGACTCTATTTCAATTGGCACATCGGTTTCAGAAGGACATTTTGAAAAGATTGAAAGCTTGCCTGATTCTGTTTGCCCAGGTACCGTGGTGTATTTCTTTCAACATGGGGATGCCGTTTCAGGAGAAACCATGTGGAATTTAGGAGATGGAACAGTAAGTAATAAAACGTTCATCTCACATAAGTACACCAATTCAGGATGGAACTACGTGACGCACACCTTTGGGGGTAGATGTGGAACTAAAGTCGTATTAACAGACAGTTTATATGTGGGGGCAGACGTTAAAGGGGTGAAAGAAAGTGAGTTTTTTGCCGAATTCAATTTAGAAGCGATTGAGGAGGAGGTTTGTATGGGAGATAGTGCATCTTTTTTGTCCTTGTTTATTGACAACAGTATTATTCATTACGGAGATGGTACGCAAGGTTCATTTACAGTGGACTCAATATCTCTATTTAGTGATGATGTTAAGATAGCAGTTGGCTTATCAAATCACATGTATGCAAGTAAAGGCAATTATGTCGCTTACGCGGTGCACACTGATGGTTGCGGAATGAAAGACACAGCTTACAGTGATGTTTTACAAGTAAAAGATAATGTGGTAGTTAATGCTGAGTTAGACCTCGCAGTGGAAGAGGAGGATGTTCCTGCAGTATATTGTACGAATACTGATATTTCAATGATCGTTAGTGGAGGGTCTTCTTACAGTTTTGATTATGGTGATGGCACATCTAAAACCATTTCAGGAGGACAAGCGTTTTTTACATCTCATCAATTTACAGCCATAGGGACTTATCGGATAACTGTAGAAGTAACCAACGCTTGCGGTGATTCTGACACAGCAACTGTTGATGTTAACGTTACAACGGAATGCGCTAAAACCGACACTTCCGGGAATGGTATACAAGATATTTCCAACGCAACTATTGCGTATTACCCAAATCCTACGGGAGATGCTGTTAACATTGATTTGTCTGATTTTGGAGGAAGTCAAGTTGGGATTTCAGTGAGCAATGTTCAAGGACAATTGTTGTTAACGAAAGTTACTCAAGAGACAAACACTCAGCTTAGTTTGAAGGAGTTTGGAGCTGGAATTTATTTTGTGAACTTTAACTCAGAAAGTGGAAGCAAAACAATCACTGTCATAGTGAATTAAAGGACATGTTTTTTTAACTAAAAGCAGGACGATCTTTTGATTTTCCTGCTTTTTTTGTTTACGCCTTTTACATAAATAATTACTTTATAAAACGATTTTTTTTGGAAGGTGTCCTGTCTGATACAATGACTGGTAAGTCCTGTTTTCTGAGTTTTTGTTCAAGGAAATTTACCCTGTAAAATGATCAGTTATTTACTATTAAGTTGAGGTTTTACATTGCTACCATCTCTTACCCATAAAGTTTTACTTATTTGGTGGAGTAAAAATCTATAAAATGATTAATTTAGCGCTTCTCGATTGAGAAGCATGTCAGTATAGACGAGCAAGAATCATTGAGTTTTGAGAAAAGAACTATATATATTTAAATACAATAAGCATGAAAATCTCTGAAAGGTTAGCCAATAAACAAGAGAAATTAGCCGTCATCGGATTGGGGTACGTAGGACTTCCAATTGCATTGGAATTTGCAAAAAAAATGTCTGTCATTGGTTTTGACATCAACCAAGAAAGGGTTGAAATGATGAGGAATGGTATTGATCCAAGTAAAGAATTGGTAAGTGCTGATTTTGAAAGGCGTGACATTCATTTTACCGCTTCGTTGGATGAATTAAAAGAAGCAACGTTTTTTATTGTGGCTGTACCCACACCAATTGATGAGCATAACTTACCTGATTTAACTCCACTTTTAGGGGCTTCAGGAACAGTGGCTAAGGTGTTAAAAAAGGGAGATTACGTAGTTTATGAATCCACAGTTTATCCTGGTTGTACCGAGGAAGATTGTGTTCCTGTATTGGAAAAAGGATCAGGATTGAAATACATGGATGACTTTAAAGTGGGTTATTCTCCAGAAAGAATTAATCCAGGAGACAAAGAGCATACGTTGACCAAAATTGTAAAGGTTGCTGCTGGCTGTGATGCAGAATCTGCAGACGAAGTGGTGAAGGTTTACGAATCGATCATTGAGGCAGGAGTGCACAGAGCCTCAAGTATCAAAGTAGCTGAAGCTGCAAAAATCATTGAAAACACGCAAAGGGATGTAAACATTGCTTTGATGAATGAACTTTCTTTGATTTTTAACAAGCTTGGAATTAACACCTACGAAGTATTAGAAGCCGCAGGAACCAAATGGAATTTCTTGAAATTTTTCCCAGGATTAGTTGGGGGTCACTGTATTGGAGTTGATCCTTATTACTTGACATACAAAGCAAGGGAATTAGGTTTTCATGCAAAAATCATCAATTCTGGAAGGGC
>JBLIAZ010000235.1:0-3096 GCA_047631875.1 Saprospiraceae bacterium | reverse complement strand
AGCGGCATAAAATAAGCGAGCATTGGTGTATTTTCGATGACTCCAAAAACGCCTATTACTTTTGCTCCAGCAATTCCCCCCACTAAGCCTATTAACAGCCAAGGAAATCTTGCTTTAGTTAACTGAAAGATACTGTCAGAATATTCTACGTTTTCCGAGATTCCAGATGCCATTTGGTAATCTTTTTCCGCCTCTTCTTTCATGACGTCTACCACATCGTCAATGGTGATTCTCCCAAGTAAACGTTTTAATTCATCTACTACAGGAATGACAACCATGTCGTATTTTTCCATTTTTTGTACTACTTCAATTTCGTCTGCTGAAGCAAGTACTGTCTGGATGTCTTTATCGACAATTGTTTCTAGAAGAGTTTCTGGAGAGCTAAGCAAGAGGTGCTTTAAGGTGATGTGACCTATCAGCTTGTCTTGATCGTCAATGGCGTATACTGTGTGTATTTTTTCTACTTCTTTGGCTTGTTTTCTGAGTTCAATAATACATTCGTCTATCGTCCACTTGATGTTTACTTTAATGAGCTCTTTGGCCATTAAGGCACCAGCAGTGTCTTCGGCGTAATTTAGTAAGTCAAGGATAGCTATGGCTTGCTCTTCATCACTTAATGCTTTGATTACTTTCTCCTTTTTTTCGTCAGAAAGTTCAGCGATTAAATCTGCAGCATCGTCACTTTCCATGTGCTCCACTACTTTTTCCGCAATTTCTTGTGGACTCAGGGCTGCCAATAAGTTTTCCCTTTCGTCTTCCTCGAGTTCCGCAATCACATCAGAATGTAATTCGTGCTCGAGTAAGTTTAAAAGTTGAAGTTTACTGTTTTCTGGTAGTAAATTAATTAAGTCTGCAAGATCAGCAGGATGAAAGGACTTTAACTCTTCAAACAAAAGCGCATTGTCGTTGCCGTCTAACCTTGTTTTGACGCTTTCAACAAATTTTGTGGTGATTTGAATGTCCATTGCAATAATGTTTTACTGCAACAAAATTAAGACTTTTTTATGGGCGGGACAAAGGTAAGGTGCAAAGGCGTCTTCCTTTTACAATTTAGCTCCTAAGGCATCAAGGATTTGTATATATTTTGGTATGGCTTGTTCTAGTTCATCAAGGTAAATGAATTCATCCGCTGAGTGTGACCTGGCTGAGTCTCCAGGACCAATTTTGATGCTTTCACAGGGAATTAACGCTTGGTCTGAGCTGGTAGGCGAACCATAAGTGCGAATGTTCAGTTGCTTTGCTACTTGTCGAATAGGATGGTTTTTGTTTACCCCCGAAGAGTTTAAGCGAGTGGAGCGCTCTTTTACCTCAGCGGCCACATGTTTTTTAATGATGGAAAGGATTTCGGTGTTCTTGTATTTGTCGTTGATTCGTACATCTACCATAAATTTGCAGATGTCAGGGACCACGTTGTGTTGTGTCCCCGCTTCAATTCCCGTGACGTTCATACTTACGGGTCCTAGCTCTTCAGAAAATAGTGGAAATTCGTAAGTTTGAAACCAATTTATATCTTCTAGTGCTTTGTAAATAGCGTTGACACCTTCTTGTCTTGCGGCATGGCCAGATTTACCATGAGCAGTGACATCCAAAACCATTAACCCTCTTTCAGCAATGGATATGTCCATTAAAGTGGGCTCACCCACAATAGCAAAATCGACAGGAGGTAATTTTGGAAACAAATATTCCATGCCATCTTTCCCAGAAATTTCTTCCTCGGCGGAAGCCGCAAAAATTAAATTGAATGGTAAGTCAGACTGTTTATGATAGTGCAAGAAAGCCCCCAATAAAGTGATTAAAGCTCCCCCAGCATCGTTGCTCCCCAATCCGTATAATTTCTTGTCTTTTTGGACTGGATCATGTGGATCAAGGGTGTAGCTTGTGTTTGCTTTTACAGTGTCTAAATGGGAATTTAGTAAAATGGTGTATTTTCCTTCTGTGAAGTTTTCGTTCAGAGCAAACACATTGTTTTTTTCCACAGTAAATTTCACTTTGTGTTCCGTAAGGATGTTTTTCATGTATTCCAAAACACCATGTTCTTCTTTAGATAAGGACGGAATGGCGATTAAGCCCGATAATGCTTTTATAGGATCAAAGGAAGTCATAATAGAAATTACTTAGCGAGGTTCTTATGCCAATAAAAACAAGCCGAGTTTTGTTTTCAACCTGGCTGTTAATGTACATGCGGTCTTTTATTCCAATTTCTAACATCAAATTGGAGCTGGGATTTAACATGTAAGCATATTTTGCTTCAAGAATAGTCAGGGTGGTTTTTAAACCTTGAAGAGTTTTGTGGTTGAAATCACCACCCTCTCCTAAATCCACATCACCATCCGTATCGTATCGGTTTGTATTATAGGACAAAAATATATTTTGACCATGATTGATGTTGGCCGTGTCCGCTCCGAACCCTGCTTGTGACATCCTTAACTCAATAAAATGCCTTTTATGATTGTACCGTAAAAAGGCTAACCCCTCTTTAAAATTGGCCCCTAAAGGGTGTGCTAAAGCTTCGTTCAAATGTGTGTATGAAGTGATAGAGTCAGAATGGGAATAGGTGTATGGTCTAGCCATGTTGAATTCTGCTTGGAAACTTAATCCTTTTAAAGTAAATACATCAAAAGCTTTAATCCCCGCTTGAATTCCGTATTTATTTCCCCACCAATTGGTCCCATTTTTAAATTCGGAAATCCTTAAGTCGTCAATGATCAATTGACCATATATACTCACGTTGTTCATGAGTTTGAATTTACTTGTTAACCCTAACAGAACAGCGTCTTTTGAGCCATTTTGAAATTCAATAGGTCGTAAAAAAGCCACAGGATTCAAATAATTGATATCGAAGTTCCTTGTAGGTAATGCTCGCCATGTGACAGATTCGTACAAGCTAATGTTAAAGCGCTTGGTAATGTTCCAGCTCAGGTACTGTGCCGCCATCCACTTTTTATCGAACAGTTTGTCCTCTGCACTAATAAAACCCAAGTGGTTAAATTGAGCAATGAGGTTCACGTATTTGATGTTCCAAAAGGTCGTTTCTATTTTAAGAAAAGGGTAGTTAAAAGCATTGTCACTTAGTAATAATGACCGATAACCATCTCC
>JBLIAZ010000234.1:0-3120 GCA_047631875.1 Saprospiraceae bacterium | reverse complement strand
GATAAAGCATCGCCTTGTTTTGCAGCATCGTACATGTCTTTTGGGCTTAATGTTGTTTTTCCTTGTAAAACAGAATCCTTATACTCCGGCTTAGCTAAACAAGAAACACCATAAGCACCTAATTGATTTAAACCAACTTCATGTTCCAATACTTTTCCAGTAGTGGTGAACATGTGTCCTATTTCAGTTGCGTTTCCTTTAGCTCCTAAAAACATTTTATTGTCTAATACTAATCCACTTCCTACTCCAGTTCCTAAAGTGATAAACATGTAGTTGTCTAAGCTTGGATCGCCAAATATTTTTTCGGCCATGGTAGCACACTTGGCATCGTTTTCAATTTTTACCTTTATTCCAGGTATAATTGCACTTATTTTTTGAACGATGTTTTGTGATTTTACAGACGGGATGTTTGCCAAGTCAACGATGGATTCTCTGTCCTTGCTGATTAATCCTGGGAAACCCATTCCAACACCTTCAAGTGCTGGAAACTTTGTTTTATAATCTTTAATTATTTCTCCTAATTTTTCAACGAACAAACCTTGGTCTGCAGCTTCTTTTGTGTCAATTACTTCTTTTTCAGTGATTTCTCCTGATGGACTCACCAATGCACATTTAATTGTTGTCCCTCCTATATCTATTCCTAATACCATGTGTAAAATTTTTCCCTAAAATAAGTTTAATAATGTTATTCAGCAACAATTAAAGGTTATTTAGTATATATGCTCTAGTTGAATTGCATTTCGGTTTGAACATATTTCAGGTTAATAGTAATATTAGTGTTTTGGTTAAATGATTATCATTATTTTCGCTTCATGGGAAAAGCAATTTTGCTAATTCAGTGCAAGGATCAAAAAGGAATTGTGGCAGCGGTGTCTGATTTTTTGTTTTACAATCAAGGAAATATTTCCGGTATTGACCAGTACATAGACAAGGAGTCAGAATCTTTTTTCATGCGTGTGGAGTGGGAGTTAGACGGTTTCAAAATCGCTAAGCACGACATCAATAACGATTTCATTGATACGATTGGAAGTAAATTCGACATTGATCATAAGCTTTATTTTACTGACCCTGCACCAAGAATGGCGTTGTTCGTCACCAAGCTTTCACATTGCTTATTTGACATACTTGGAAGGCATCAAGCAGGTGAATTAAAGGTGAAAATTCCTTTTATCATTTCTAACCACAAGGAATTGGAGCCTATTGCTAAAGGATTCAATATACCATTTCATTATTTTGAAATGAATGCTGAAAACAAAGCCGAACAAGAAGCCAAGCAAATAGCATTACTCAAGGAACGGAAAATTGATTTTGTAGTACTTGCTAGGTACATGCAAATATTAAGTCCAAAATTCATTGACGCTTTTCCAAACAACATCATTAACATACACCATTCGTTTTTACCTGCTTTTGTAGGTGCAAAACCATATCATGCGGCTCATGCCAGAGGAGTTAAAATAATTGGGGCAACCAGTCATTACGTAACTGCCGATTTAGACGCCGGACCAATCATTGAACAAGACGTAGCACGTGTTCGTCATCATAATACGGTGGAAGATTTGATTCAAATGGGACAAGACGTGGAAAAAGTAGTGTTGTCTAAAGCCATTAAATATCATGTGCAACGAAAGGTAATGGTGATGGGAAATAAAACAATCATATTCAACTAATAATGAAGGATACAATTAAAGCAATATTGCATTTTTTCAAATTGGATTTAACCAAGAACATCCAGTATGATCGCTTGACGAATTTAATTTTAAAACAAGTCATCAAGCAAGACAGCAATTGCATTGATATAGGGTGTCACAAAGGTGAAATATTAGAAGTAATGATGAAGCACTCTCCAAATGGAAGCCATTTTGCTTTTGAACCGATACCTTCATTTTTTGATAATTTGAAGCAGAAATTTGATGACAAGTGCATCATATATCCATACGCTTTATCAGACGAGGAAGGTGAAGCCACCTTTAATTTTGTAAAAAACGCACCTGCATACAGTGGTTTAAATAAAAGGAAATACGCAATTGAAAATCCTGAAATTGAGGAAATTAATGTGACCTTAAAAAAGTTAGACGATTTAATTCCAGCGGATAAAAAAATCAGTTTAATAAAAATTGATGTTGAAGGGGCTGAATATAAAGTGCTACAAGGAGCAAAAGAATTAATTACACGAGATAAACCAGTGGTAATATTTGAATGTGGACTTGGCGCAAGTGATTTTTACGGCACTGATCCAAAAGAGGTTTTTGAATTTTTTGAATCCTGTGGATTAAAACTTTCTTTATTGAAATCATGGATTAACAAAAGATCTCCATTAACACTGGATCAATTCAAAGCTGTTTACAAAACCAACGAAGAGTATTATTTTATTGCGCACTCCTAGATTAACAGGCGGCCAGTTAAACTTGATGTTCCCCAATTTTAGTTCTTCGCAACGCACTTAGATGTGCGCCATTGTTTAGAGCGTCACCAAAATCTTTAGCTATAGACCGGATGTAAGTGCCTTTACTGCACACAATTCGGAATGCAACTTCAGGAAATTTATCGCTGTTTACTTCAAATTCATGGACGTGAACTTGACGTGATTTCATCTTTATTTCTTCTCCTAAACGAGCAGCTTTGTAAGCTCTTTTCCCGTCTACTTTTAAAGCGCTAAAAATAGGAGGTACTTGCGTAATTTCTCCAATGAATTGCTTGGTACATTCTTGAATTTGCTCTGCTGTTATGCTGTTTGTGGGAAACCGTTCGTCAATTTCAGTTTCTAAATCGTAGGACGGTGTAGTTGCACCTAGCGTTATAACACCGGTATATTCCTTGTCCTGACCTTGAAATTGTTCAATGATTTTTGTTTTTTTTCCAGTACAAATAATAAGTAACCCTGTAGCCAAAGGATCAAGCGTTCCAGCATGTCCAATTTTAAACTTTTTAAGGTTGAATTTTTGACGAACAAAATGTTTCAATTTATTCACTGCCTGAAAAGAGGACCATTCTAAAGGCTTGTCAACTAGTAAAACCTGACCAGCTAAAAACTCCTCAAGCGTGATGTCCTCAATTGGCTTTTCGCTTTGAACCTTAAATGGCAACTTATTTAATAATGGCAGCATATATAATAGCAATAAA
>JBLIAZ010000233.1:0-3158 GCA_047631875.1 Saprospiraceae bacterium | reverse complement strand
TTCCCGAAGGTGTTTGCTTGAACATAAGCCTTTACCCTTTTTTTCCTTTCGAGATCAACCATACACCTACAATTACTACAAACGCCCCCACTACTTTAGCTATGGTGATTTCCTCACCTAAAAACAGTGCTGCGATGACCAACACAAACACGGGGCCGACACTCGACAGAATAGAGGTTTTAGCAGATCCAATCCTATAGATTGCTGCACTGATGATGAACGAAGGTATGATGGTGTTAAAAATAGCTACACACAATGCAATGGTATATGCTTCCCATGAATAACTTAATATTGAAGTAGTACTTTGAATGTTGAAATGGACAATCACCGCCACACAAGAAATCACCATACAATAGGAAGTGAATTTTAATACTCCCAACTTGGTAACCAAGTTTTCACTGCCTATTAAGTAAAAAGAAAAGGTGAGCGCGCTTAAAAACACCAACAAAGAACCAAACCAAAAATTGTCGTTGTGAACCACATTAATTTGGTCAAAAAAAGCGATTCCAATTCCAAGATAAGCTATTACAATAGCCAACACTTGCACCCTTTTAATTTTCTTTTTTAATATTACGGCACCCAAAACAACTGTCATGGTTGGGTAAAGGAATAATATTAACCTTTCCAAGCCCGCCCCTATATACTGTAGTCCCCAAAAATCAAGAAAGGAAGCGAAGTAATATCCTATGATACCAATTACAACAAGTATGGTCCAATCTTTTTTTGAAAGATCATGGACTTTTGATTTGCGATGCTGAACGAATGCGATGGTCAAATAAACAGGTAAGGAAAAACTCATTCGCAAAAAAAGCAGACTTAGCTTGTCTAGCCCGTGCATGTAACTGAATTTCACCAATATCGCCTTGGAAGAAAACATCAAAGCACCAACAATGGCTAGTATTACACCTTGAGTGTTTTTGCTTTTCGATAAAAAACCCATGATTTATGCTTTTAACATCTTGATGACAGCTTCCACAACTAAATTTTGCTGCTCTCCTGTTTGCATGTTTTTACAAGTTAATTGACCTGAAGCAATTTCATCCTCACCTATCATCAATGCATACTTTGCATTTTTGTCGTGAGCGTAACTCATTTGCTTTTTTAACTTAGCATTGGAAGGGTATAATTCAGAATTTATTCCTGCATCACGTAATTTTTTCAATACTTGCATAGCATACCTTTGTTCAGTTGGACCAAAATTAACGATGAGTACCTCCAAGGAATCTAATTCCTCTTTTGGAAAAAGATCATTGTCCAACAACACATCATAAATACGATCCGCACCAAAGGATATCCCTACTCCTGATATGTTTTTTAATCCAAACAATTCTGTCAGGTTATCGTATCTCCCTCCTCCACATATGCTTCCTCTAAATCCCTCACACCCAACTTCAAATATGGCTCCAGTGTAATAATTTAATCCACGAGCTAACGTCACATCAAATACTAAGTTTTCATCAGCTGATAATTCTTTACAGTATTCGTTAATAAACTCTAGTTCTTCAATTCCCTTCATTCCAATTTCCGACGACTTGAGTACTTCCTTCATGGCAGCCATTTTCTCGGAAAACGAACCTTGTAAGTTAATGATTGGCTGTAACTGGTCAATCGCTTTTTGAGCAACTCCTTTTAATAGCAACTCTTTATTCACTCCATCAATACCCACTTTATCCAACTTATCAATAGCTACAGTTATGCTAATAATATTGTCGATTTCCCCTATTACTTCTGCAATTCCAGCTAATATTTTTCGATTGTTTAATTTAATGGTAAACCCTGGTATTTTTAACGCTGTCAATACTTCGTTGAAAATTTGAATCAATTCCACTTCGCACAGCAAAGAGTTGGTTCCTACTACATCCACATCACATTGAAAAAACTCACGGTACCTTCCTTTTTGCGGACGATCAGCCCTCCAAACGGGTTGAATTTGATAGCGTCTAAAAGGAAAAGTAATCTCGTTTTGATTTTGAACCACAAACCTTGCGAACGGGACAGTTAAATCATAGCGCAGTGCTAATTCCGAAAAATTTGTTTCGTTGCTTTCTGAAGTAGCATTAGCGAGTGCTTTTTTGAACTTATCCCCTCTTTGCAACAACTTAAACATCAACTTGTCCCCTTCCTCACCGTACTTCCCTGTCAAGGTTGATAAATTTTCCACTGCAGGAGTTTCAATAGGAAGGAAACCAAATTTTTTAAAAACCTTTTCAGCGGTATTAAAAATGTACTTCCTCCCTTGCATTTGCTTGGGTAAAAAATCTCTAGTTCCTTTAGGTATCGATGGTTTCATTGCTCTGGTATAAATCATTCCGCGCGATACTTAACGCTCACGACAAAACAAAATTACTCATATAAATAATTTATATACTAAAGAAGACTTAATAAGTTTAAAGCTTTTAAATTTGTTGTACCAAATGTCAGGTCAAATTACTCAATGGGAGAATTAAAATCATTAAATAAGTATCTGTTTAAATATAAATCTAGGCTACTTTGGGGGTTTATCTTTATTGGACTGTCAAATTGGTTCACTATATACCCAGCACAAATATTCAGGGATGCCATTGATATTGTTGTAAAAAACTTAAACACTTATCAACTATTCAAAGACACCACTTTGAGCGAGGAAATTTATAATAATTTTGCCTCAAGTTTTATTTTGTTCGCTGTGGTGCTCATCATCATAGCATTTTTAAAAGGAGTCTTTACTTTTTTCATGCGGTATACCATCATCATGATGTCACGTTTCATTGAATACGATTTGAAAAACGAAATTTACAACCACTATCAAGCTTTGGATGTTTCATTTTACAAAAACAACAGTACCGGTGACATCATGAATAGGATTGGCGACGATGTAAGTAAAGTGAGGATGTATTTAGGACCCTCCATCATGTACGTTGCTAATTTGGTCATTTTATTTATCCTTATAATTTGGACCATGTTTTCCATCAATGTAAAACTGAGCATATACGTGTTGACCCCACTACCAATCATGTCTGTGGTCATCTATTTTGTGTCCATTAAGATTGGCACTAAAAGTGAAAAGGTCCAAAATCAGCTGTCCAAAGTGTTTTCGTTTACACAAGAAGCATTCTCAGGAATCAGGGTAATTAAGTCTTACAATAAAACGAATGATTTGGTTGACGATTTTGACACTG
>JBLIAZ010000232.1:0-3160 GCA_047631875.1 Saprospiraceae bacterium | reverse complement strand
TTCCAGACTCCACCACGGTTAAACTGACTCCGTTAATGCAAATTGAACCTTTATTTACCGTGATGTTTCCTTGATTTGCATCGTATTCAAAATGAAGGTCCCAACTTCCATCGTTATGCTGCACGTTGATACAAACCGCTGTTTGATCCACATGACCTTGCACAATATGACCATCAAGTCTGTCACCTAATTTCATGCACCTTTCTAAGTTTACGATGTCTCCATCTTGTAATTTCCCTAGGTTGGTTTTTCGCAAGGTTTCATCAATGGCGGTGACTGTATATTGCTTGTCATTGATGTCCACAACCGTCAAGCAAACTCCATTGTGCGCAAGGCTTTGATCAATTTTTAATTCTTTTGAAAAAGGACAAGAAAAAGTAAAATCAATGTTAGATTGGTTCGCTTTTTTGGCAACTAAAATTCCTTCTGCTTCAATGATTCCTGTAAACATACTCGCTTTATATTTCCGATTGTTTTTTCTTGATTATCTCTACTTTTTCTTGCTGTTTAATGATGACATCCACTTGCTTTTTTTGGTCGGTGTCATTTATAATCAGTTCGTTTTCAGCTAGTTTAATTTCCTCTTTCCACGCCACAATGTGCTCCTTTAATCTTAACTTTTTCTTTTTTAGTTTTTCCATTTCCTTTTGCTGTTTTTTAAGCGCTTTTTGTGCAGCCTCTAACTCGTTTTTAACTTGTGCACGAATGACGTCTTTGGAAAACTCAATCAAAAATTGTTTCAATGCGCTGTATGCCTTCATGTTGTCTGACGAGGATATGTAATCTCCATCCAAATCAACGGCAACTGCAAACTCCACATAGGCTCCATTCTGCTTTGATTTGGCATAAAAATTACCTGGATAGTGATGTATGTCATAATACATGACCCCCAAACCTTCTACTTGGTGGCGACTGCTTTTCACTTTTCCTTTAAGCTTTTTCATTTTTTTCGACCACGCTTTTAGTACATCCTTTTCCTGCACACCAACAATTTTTACCTGCAAGGAATTGTACTTTCCGTGGGTAAATTTCATGTAACCTTCCTTTACATCAACGTCAATGGCTTTGGTGTTTGAAAAAGAAAAAAACAGGATTATCAAAGTGAAATAAAGCTTACTCATTATGTGGTTTATTTAGTTCGTCTACCGCAATTACACCCCCACTTACAATGAACTTCATCACTTCGGCAGCTGGCTTATTAACGGGAACAATATACTCATTTTCCACCAATAACACCACTCCTGAAAACGCATATGAATGAGGGAAATAGACTGCGACAAGGTCCCTCTCAATTCCTATACTAGCAACCGATTCTTGAGTTATGAAGCCCACTTTATAACAACTGGAATTGCTGTGTTCTTTTACCATTACGGGGTTATTGAACTTCTTTTTATTCCCCACAAAAGCTCCCAATAGATCCTTTACCGAACTGTAAATCACCTTAATCAACGGGACTTTATCCAGCCATTTATTGAAGGACTTTTTAAGAGGGTCGGAAATGAAAGTATTCCCTAGAAACCCAATTAAAATTAAGCCACCAAACAAGGTAATTAAACCGAATCCAGGAATGTCTTTTCCAACAATGGTTTCCAAAATCGAATCTAAAAAAAAGAATATTTTAGTCAAAATAAATATTGTCAACGCCGCTGGTGCAACGTACAATATCCCCTGGAGAAGTAATTTTAATAAGTTTTTCATGCTGGACGAGGTTTGTTGGGTTGGTTAAATGTCATTCATATGCAACTTCCTTCATTGTCTCAATCACTTCCTTCTTTACTTTATTGAATGCTTCTCTGTTCTTTTTAACAATGGGTTCCGACTGTGGGAGCTTTTGTTTTAAAGCATCCACTTGACGACCATTTTTCCAAAACCGGTAACATACGTGAGGTCCTGTGGCTAGTCCTGTGGACCCAACATAACCAATCACATCCCCCTGGCTCACATTGACACCGCGTCTTATGCCGCTTTTGATCTTACTCATGTGTAAATACTGTGTCGTATAAGTTCCGTTGTGCTTCACTTTTACAAAGTTACCATTGGCACTGCTGTACCTTGCATCAATGATGGTTCCGTTGGCAGTGCTCATGATGGGTGTTCCCCTTGGTGCTGCGTAGTCGGTGCCTAAATGCGCTTTCCATCTTTTTTGAACAGGATGAAAACGTTTCATGGTATACCTTGAAGAAATCCTTGAATACTTAACAGGGGCTTTTAAAAAGGCTCTTTTTAATCCACGTGTGTTCTGATCGTAATAATCTCCTTGACCGTCTTGTTCAAAATAAATGGCGTAATGCTCCTTTCCATAATGTTCAAACATGGCACTTCGAATGTGATCAATGCCTACTGCTTCACCCTCCACTTCCAATTCGTCATAAATCACCTTGAATTTATCCCCCTTTTGAATTCGGTAGAAATCGATGGTCCAGGCGTAAATTTCGGCCATTTCATTGGCTAAAACAGGATCCAAACCTTGAGAGGTTAAGGTTAAATACAAACTGCTGTTGATGATTCCTGAGGCCGATTTTGTGGCAATGCAAGATGGCTTTTTTCTAAAAGAAACTGCCGCTGAATCGCGCATGTCAAATACCACATAATCTATTTTATTTCGCTCATAAACAAGTATTTGAGCCGTAGGAACTGAATCCTTGGACATGAACACAGTATAAGGTTTACCTGCTCGCATGCTCCTGATGTCCCAGGTTGGCTTGGCAAGTGCTACCAATTTATCAATCACATTATAAGGAATGTGACGTGGAAAAAGCATATCACTAAAAAACTGGTTCTTTTTCACCTTGGACTTCACCACAGTATATGAGTTCACAGGAAAACCATACAATGTCTCCACAGGAATCGGTGGTGGCTTTTCAACAACGGGTAAAGGCTTTACCTCCTCACGGCAAGAAACCAACAATACTAAAAGACTTAAAAATGCTATTACCCTCATTAAAATTATTCTTGAAACAAAAATAATCGAATAACAAGGGCAAAGAGAAAATACCTGCTCAACTTATCTACAATCAAGCGTGAATAGATAAAAAGTGCATTATATTTATTGATTCCCCGCTGTTCTACCTAAAGTACTTTTGTTAATCAACGATCTCCTGATTATCTACTTCGTAGGGGCTATGGGTTTATAATTTTAGAAACGGATTTACTTTTTAGG
>JBLIAZ010000231.1:0-3175 GCA_047631875.1 Saprospiraceae bacterium | reverse complement strand
CAGGATTTTCATATTTGTGTCCAACATCGAACTCAGTGGAAGTATTACCATCCCCAAAGCTCCATTTTAGAGTGTATTTATTTTGAATGTTGTGCTCAATAACTGTCGAGTCTCCATGACAAATTTTGTCTCGAAATTGAAATAGAGGTAGGGCATTACTGGCTACAATCGCCATCGATTTGCTAAAATTACAATAGTTTGTATCAGAGGTAGTAACTGTAACTATATGAACTTGAGTACTGTTTTTGAATAAAGTGTCAATTTTATAACTACTACTTGATTGAATTTTGTCGTCAATCATCCAACTGTACTCCATTAATGAAGGGTCTGAAGCTTGCATCTGTAATTTAAGGTCAAAGCAATGTTCCGAGCTAGTTACTTGAATATTATTCTCATGACCATGAACATTTGCAAAATTATTAAGGTACAATGTGTCTTTAATTCCTAATTGACTATAGAATAAGGTTAAAGAAAAAGAGCCTATCGAATTGTATTCATGGATAGGGTTTTTCTGGGTACTGGTATTTCCGTCCCCAAAATCCCATAACCACCAATCGGCATCTGGTCTAGGGTTTATTGTTATTGTTTTCAAAGGTCGACAACCTTTATAAAAGTCTGGAGAGTTGAGTAGGGTGTCATTTTTATTTTTTATCCAAAGGGGGGGGTTAGCATTGCCAGTAACAATTTGAGGTTCAATTATTTGTTGTACCGAGCAACTGTCAGCTTTAATAAGATAGGAAGCTTTTGTCATACAGCCTAATGATGATTTTCCAGATATTGTGATCAAGTTTGAATCGGCGTTTGCAAAATGATGCTTTATCTCTTCACTATTATATATGCTGTCTTCAACATTCCAATTTAGGTTTTTGCATTCTTCACATTTAATAGTTGCACTCAGAATATTTTCATCACAATTCATAGAAATCTCTAGAGAATCTAATTTTATGTTTTGAGATTTAACAACAGCAATGGTATCAATGGTAAACGCACATCCAGATGCGTTTCTAGTGGACAATGAAACTACATAATCACCGGAGCTGGAGTAAGTGTGTTCTGGAATACTTTTTTCGCTAAAGTGTCCATCGCCAAAATCCCAAGTCCATTCTTTGGTTCCTGTTGAGAAATTTGCAAGTAAAAATGACAAGGGTGCACACCCCCTTACTGTCGTGTGCTTGAAGTTGTTTGGAGCATTATTTACAATTTTCACGACACTATCCAAAATGAGGGTGTCAGCGCAACCATAGCTGTCCATTGCAATTAATGTCGCATTGTAATTTTTGGCATGTAAGAATTTTACTTTTGGATTTGGTTTGTTAGAGCTTATTCCATTGCTAAATATCCATTGGTGTTTTTTTGAATCAGTACTGGTGTTTTTAAATTGTACATCAACAGGTGCGCAAGCGTAAATTCCTTTGTTGGTGAAAGAAGCTTTGGGTTTTGATACCATAATTTTTTTGGAAATGGTGTCAGCACAGGTACCCATTTTAACAATTAATTTAATTGAAAACTGACCTTTTTTATCATACGTGTGCTTGGGTCTTTTTTCTTGTGAGAATTGCCCATCACCAAAATCCCACATGATTGAACTATACAGGTTAGCAGATTGACTGAGGGCAAGCTCAGAACCCAAGCATATAGCGGAGTCTTTTAAATGAAATGATGCGTTTGGTCCATTTCCTATTTCTACAATGTTATTTCGTGAGATTTTAGTTAAACACCCTGATAATGATGTTACTGTTGCAGTAAGATTGTATTTCCCGTTAATGCTAAAATCTCTTGAAATAGATTTTCCAAAACCTTTATGACCATCGCTAAAACTCCATTCTACTTTTTCAATATTGACTCCATTCATGTTAAAATCTATGGAATTGCCCTTACATTCTTTTTCGGATGATACATCAATATTATAGTTGGATTTTTTTATGTCGATGATGGGATCTAACAAGGTCGTGTCAAGACACCCGCTAGAGTTTTTAGTTATCAATGTCACGTTTTGCTTTCCATACCCACTGAATACTTTAGTTATTTGATTTCCAGTAAGATCTGATAGGTCGTCAAATTTCCACAAGTATTCATTTTTTTCGAAGAAGAGAGTTTTAAATTCAAATAAAGACGATGAGTCACAACTAGTGTTTTGAGAAATGATTTGAATCACTCTATTGGGCATCTCCTGAATATTTATATTCCCGATTTTTTTGTTGCTAGAACAACCATAACTGTTTGTTGCAATAACATTGATAGTGTAATCACCTGGACTACTAAAGTGATGAAGTGGGCTTGTTGTTTCCGAAAACTTACCATCTCCAAAGTCCCAAAGGAAGTGGTTAGTTCCTTGTGTATTATTTTTTAATTGGACATAATTTGAGTTTTGACACAAGTTGCTATCAGAAACGACCGCAACAATTGTTGGTTCATTAATCGCTTTAATAAAGTTAGCCTTTACTATTTTAATTGAAGTGCCATCATTTTTCTCTACTTCGAGAGTTACTGTGTAATCTCCTCCATTAATGAATACTTCTGTAGGATTCTGTGCGGTTGAAGTGTTCCCGTTTCCGAAATTCCAATTCCATGATTTAGCATTCGATACTGTTGATTTAAATTTTGTCACCAAGGGCACGCAACCTAACGAGTCTTTTGTCGAAAAAGAACTGGCGGAAGCTTGATTAATTGCACACGTTGAAATTACAAGAAGAATAAATGAGTTGATTTTATTTCGATTCATATGAGAACATGTTAGTTTGCTTTTTGTTCAAGGTATTTTAAATACAAAGAGCAAAGTAGCCTAATTATCCCACCGTAGAGAATAGCTTCCCTAACGTGATAACTTCGATGGATGGCCAAGAAAAAATCTAAATAAGTGATCTTGAGTCAAATAATTTCTTTGGGAAGTAGTATAGCTACTATTGGGAATTATTGGTTGTGAAGTCTTGTGTTTATATCCAACTTAGCAAGAAACACAGGGATATGAAAAAAGGAATATTTATAGCAGCCATGATTTTAACAAGTTCTTTATTTGGTCAGGATACTGCCGGTGAAGTCTTTCGTGTTGTCGCTTTTAAAAAGAATGACAATTCAATACAGAGCATTTCAAATCAAGTCAAAATGAAGCCTAAATTACATATATACGTACCAGATGCTTTTTCTCCAGATGGTGATGGGATAAATGATTTATTTT
>JBLIAZ010000230.1:0-3185 GCA_047631875.1 Saprospiraceae bacterium | reverse complement strand
TCCAGGATATAACCCACTAAGGGAATTAAGGTTTATTTGAAACAAGACACCTTGAGCTTGTAAAGCAGCGTACTTTTCCCGTGTTTCCGAAAAATAAGGATACCTCTCAGGGTGAGCAAGTACTGGGATATAGCCTTTTTCTTTGATTTTCACAATCAATTCATTCAAGCCCATTGGCTCGTTAAAATAAGACAATTCAAAGAGCAAATACCGGTAGTCGTCGTTACCAAAACTTAGAATATCGTCTTCGTCTAACCTTTTAAGCAACTCCCTGTCAAAATTATATTCAGCCGAAACTTCCAACTGAATGTCTATGCCTTTTTCAGCAACAGCCTCCTTAAGATCTTCAACTGATTTCAGAATGACTTCAGAGCTATTTTGATAATATCCATGCATTACATGAGGTGTGCATATCAATTTTTGGTAACCCAAAGCCTTCATGCCTTCAATCATTTTAATGGACTCTTCCATGTTGGGAGAACCATCGTCGAGGGCAGGTAAAAAGTGTGCGTGGATGTCTGTTTTTATTACAGAAATGTCAATGTTATGCTCTCTTTTTTCGTCCTTTTTTTTTGAGAAAAATGAAAACAAACCCATGATTTATTTGTTAAAATGGTTGTCTTTAAACCACGATAAAGTGATTTCTAAGCCCTCTTTGATGTGAACACTTGGGTTGTATCCTAAGTGCTCCTCGGCTCTTGATATCGATGCCAAAGAGTCTATGATGTCTCCAGTTCTTGGAGGACAATATTGTGGTTCTGCTGTAGCTTTTGCAGCGTCTTTCAATATATCGTAAAGCTTTACTACAGACGTCTTTTCACCACAAGCTATGTTACAAACCTCTCCATAAACAGCCCCTGACTTAGTAAACATTGCCTTTATGTTTGCCTGAACTGCATTTTCCACGAATGTAAAATCCCTTGATTGCATTCCATCACCAAATATTTTACCTGACTTGTTAGCAAGTAAAGCGTCCATGTACAAAGGAATCACTGCCGCGTAGGGCCCATTTGGACTTTGCTTCGGTCCAAAAATATTAAAATACCTAAGCCCAATTGTGTTGAAATCGTACACCCTCTTAAATACTTTAGCATAAAGCTCGTTCGATTTTTTACTAGTAGCATATGGTGACAATGGCTCTCCTGTCCCGTCTTCAAGCTTCGGTGAGTCAACATTGCTGCCGTACACTGAACTGCTGCTAGCATACACCATTTGCTTGACTCCAGCATTTTTTGCTGCTGTAATAACGTTCAAAAAACCTGTAGCATTTGCCTGATGCGTTGCTAACGGGTTTTTAATTGAGCGAGGAACTGAGCCTAAAGCTGCTTGATGACTTACATAATCAATTCCTTCACAGGCCTTTATACAAGTATCGATGTCAGTGATGCTTCCTTCGATCAGTTCAAACCTGTCGTCGTTCACATAATGCACTAAATTTTCATGATAGCCGTTTGAAAAATCATCAAGCACACGAACTTTACCAGCTCCATTATCCATCAAATACTGCACAATATTAGAACCGATAAACCCAGCTCCACCAGTAACTAAAAAAGAATGAGCCGACAGCTCTTCTTTGTGATACTTTGTATTAATTTTCCAATCGCTCATTACTTGAACCTAGTGTTTTATGTTTTGTTGTTGATTTGAAATTTCCATGCTGAAGTCATCATGTTTTCCAAACTCAATTTTGCAGTCCATCCAAGCTTAACTTTAGCTTTAGAAGGGTTTGCGTATATGGCCTCCACATCCCCTGCTCTTCTGGGAGCAATTTGATAAGGTACTTTTTTTCCTGTGGCATTTTCAAAAGCTGATATTACCTCCAACACCGTACTTCCTTTACCTCTACCCAAATTAATTGGGTCCACCACATGATTCTCAACAGTTTCAAGGTACTTAATAGATTTAACATGCGCAATGGCGATGTCCACTACATGAATATAATCTCGAACACAAGAACCGTCTTTGGTATTGTAATCATTCCCAAATACCTGAAGATTTTTCAGCTCCCCATCCACCGCTTTTGTCAAATAGGGAATCAAATTGTTTGGAATCCCTTTTGGTTCGTCACCTAGCAAACCACTATCGTGGGAACCAATAGGGTTAAAATACCTAAGTAACACCGACTTGATGTCGTTTCCTTTAGCAAAATCTTGTATGATTTCCTCTCCTATGATTTTAGTATTTCCATACGGAGACATTGCTTTTGCTATTTTTGTGTCTTCATCTATTTTAATTTCTTTAGGCTGTCCATATACCGTACAGGACGAAGAAAAAATAAAATTGATGACCTTAAACTTTTTACAAACTTCCAAAACGGACACTAAACCACCCACATTGTTCCTGTAGTATTCCAAAGGATCTTTAACCGATTCACCGACCGATTTATGAGCTGCAAAATGGATCACGGTGGATATTTCAGAATATTTAGAAAACACTTTTTCCAGCGCTTCTTGGTTTACTACATCAACCTTTTCGAAATCAAAACTCTTTGACGATAATTTGGCTATCTTGCCTAGTACTTTCTCTGTTGAATTAACAAAATTATCTACCACGAGCACTTTATAGCCCTCCTTAAGTAGTTCAACAACTGTATGTGAACCAATGTAGCCTGCACCACCTGTTACTAAAATCATTTTATAAACTCCAGTAATTTAACTTGTTGATTTTACCTCTGAACGCTCCTTTTAAATCAACCAATAATCCATTTTCAGTAAGTAAGTTTGTAAAGTCTTCCTCTGTATATTCCAAGTACTGTTTGTGACTCACCGCAACAATTATCGCATCATATTTTTGATTGATGATTTGCGGAATCAATTCAAATCCATATTCGTGTTTTACCTCATCGCTAGACGCGTAAGCATCATGCACTTCTACCTCGACACCAAAACTTTTTAATTCGTCCACGACTGAACTTACTTTTGAATTCCTAATGTCACTTACGTCTTCCTTGAATGTAGCTCCCATCACTAGCACCTTAGACTTTGCAATGTCTTTACCGCTTGCAATTATTTTTTTAACAACCTGTCTTGCAGCGTAAGGTCCCATTGAGTCATTCAACGCCCTTCCAGAATTGATGATTTTTGCATGAAAACCTAATTCCCTTGCTTTGTATGTCAAGTAATAAGGATCAACTCCAATACAGTGACCCCCAACTAATCCTGGGAAAAATTTCAAGAAATTCCATT
>JBLIAZ010000229.1:0-3300 GCA_047631875.1 Saprospiraceae bacterium | reverse complement strand
GAGGAATATTAAACCCTCCAAAATATCGGTGCAACGCATTTGTTAATCCTGAAAAAATAGATCCTATTTTGAAGTATCTGACGGATTCCATTCGGTGAAACACGGCATTCAAATGGTTTAATTTACACTGCCTCGTGGTTTTTAATTTGTTTGCATTTCTCGTACTATTTCGCTGTTTTTTATGCTAAAAAAAGAAAACGTGATAGGTGTGCCAGGTTAAATCAATGATTTGTCACGTATTCAAACTTTTATCCTTGTAAAAAACTTCATTTTGTATGTCTTTTAGTAAAGATTACTTAATTGTTAAGTTAATAAAGTTGTAATCAACATATTATATTATTTTTATAGTAAAGAAACCTTATTGAGTTGTTGAGAGTTAGATAGAAACATAAACTGAATGTTATGAAAACTAAAAGAGGTAATTGCGAGTTAAAAAGAAAAAGAAAGTTTGGATTTAATTATAGCAAACTAGGATTCCAATATGAAAAGTTTGGATTTAGAATAAAATAAATAAAAAATGAAAAAGAAATCTATAATCATGGTGTTTGGAATACTAGTTTCCATTGTTTCCCTTGGACAAGTACATACATTAAAGGCATTTTATTCTGGCTACGAGGTGGACATGAAGATATATACTTTCGAAGATCAAAATGAAACCTACGTAGACTTTACTCATGTAAATAATGATGTTCTGAAAAAGTTTGATCTGCATGCAGAAAAACATGTAGGTTCGTCCTTTTTAATAACATACACAATTACCGGAGTTGGCGAAAAAGACAGTGAGGATTATTACGAAGAATTAAAAATCACAAAGTTGGAATCAATAGTATTAAAGAAAACGGTGGATGAAGATGAAGAGTAGCTACCTGTAAAAGGGGAACCGAGGATACATATAGTTTGAAGGCAATGATGCTATTTTTATTTGATGGGTTGTATAGCGACATTGATTTTATACTCTAAGTTTTTTTCACGTTAGGCAGCAAGAGAGTTTTCAACTATTTATTAGTTGGTTTTCGCTCTTGCTGCTTCAACGTTTAAGAACGTTTTTCTGATATTTAGGATTCATTCAGCTTTAAGATTTAATTGTATGTCAACAATCACCGAAGAAGCTCTGGATTTGCAACAAAAAGTAGGACAGTTTTTTAAGACCTATTTTATTGCAAATTATTCTTTTTTAGCTTGTCATTCAAGACTTCAATATCCTCCTCCAAAAAGTTCGATATCCACCTGGGTCAAAAAACGGCACCAGTTATAATACTTGGAGTATTAATATTCAGAGTAAGTATTTTACCACCTTAATTTTACTGCAAAAGCACTCAAATTGTATGCATGAAAAGTCATGATTATTCAATCATTGAGAGGTTCACCAAATGTGACTATAAAATTCAAAATATTTAACCCTAGTCAACATTAAAGGCGTAAATTTGAAGCATATGAAAAAAATTAAACTGTCATTTACAATGATCACTTTAGCTTGTTTAGTAGCTAACTCTCAAAGTTTGCCTAGTACAATAGTCATGAAAGATATTGCAGGAGGTACAATAACAATGGGGAGTAGCTCCTTAATTGGTTCGCCAGATCAGCAAGCTGCAGCAAATGAACATCAAGTCACTTTGAGCTCGTATAGTTTGAGTGAAACAGAAATTTCTAATGTACAATATGTTGATTTTTTAAATGCTGCGCTCGCAGATTCGTTAATTACAATAAGCATGGGCTTGAATGGTCCGGACAAGGATAAGCGTTTAATTCAAGGAACAGCCTTGTCAGGATATGAGGGAAAGACGCTCTACAATTTAGACGGTACAAGAGTAATGAAAGATCATGACGATGGAGATGGAGACAATGATCCGTTTACTGGTACAATTGAGCCGGAAAATCCGATAAACATCGCATACATTGATTTTAACAGTTCTACCAACCAATTTTACATTAAAAATCCACATGATACTAGTGATTTTCAATGGGACGATTTATGTAATTATCAAGATTACGGAGCAACAAAAGGATCATTCGAAACTCCCATTAATAATGATTTTTCCGATTGGAGTGGAGCAGGCAACAACTTGTCTAGCGAATTACAGGGTTGGACTTCTTCGAATCCTTTATTAGCAAGTAATTTACCTGATCAGTTGGAGGTGTCGAATTGGCCAGTTACTTTTATCAGGTGGTGGGGAGCAAAAGCTTTTGCGGATTATTACGGTAAAAGTTTACCGACAGAGGCACAGTGGGAATTTGCAGCAAAAGGCGGTCAGGATTTTGTTTACGCAGTTCATGATGGGTCAGATGTCAATGACGCAAATTGGAATCAATCCGCTTTAAGTGTAGCTACTGGTCATGTGAGAAATGTGCTCACCGGAACTGCCAATCCCTTTGGTATATACAACTTGGCTGGAAATGTATGGGAATGGATGGCAGACAATTATGTAGCTCCTTATTCGAGTAATTCTGTTACTGATCCTTTTGTGGAAGATTCAGGATCTACAACACGGTCCTGGAGGGGAGGGGCTTGGAATTATCATGAAGCGACTTTGCAATCAGCCATGAGATTTTCTGATGATGAAGATCGAGGAAACGATCATTTTGGATTCAGAATAGCGGGTGAACATTCAACAGCAAACGGCACGGTACAAGGTGTAGGGGCTAAATTTAAGATGCATCCAAATCCAGCCAGTAATTTTGTTATAATTACAACTAATAAGGCTGGTTTTCACTTTGTTAGAATGTTCTCGGTTGACGGTCAGTTGATCTTTAGTACATACGTAAGAGACAATTTTCAATTTGATCTGAAGGGACTTAATCCTGGAATATACCTCGTAGAGTGTGATAATTATAAGCAAAAACTGATAGTGCAATAAGAAAGTAATTGCAATATCTTTTTTGGTTCTAGTTACTATCAAATAAATCATTATTTCTATATTCGATTATAACTCCATGGACTTACCGGTAAAAGATGTTATTCATCAAATAGGAAGTGCTAATAGTAGTTTGCTTAATGAACCACAACGTTTATTTTTTTGCTGCTATTGGCATATTTATTTCAATATAAAAGTCCTTCAATTTCCTTTTTTCTCCAGTTAAATCGCAACAATAAACAAGACATTTTTTCAACGAGTTATATGAAGTTTTGGAATTTATAAATTCCAATTTATCCTATCTTCCACTAAAAATTTCGGTAATTATTCACAAAGATTCTATTCTTATTGGAGTTCATGATCTCGTTCCTCGGTAGGGACCTTTGGCCCACAAACACACTTAATTCGCTGATTTTTATCGACTTTTTTGTTTTCTGATTTTTGGGTA
>JBLIAZ010000228.1:0-3403 GCA_047631875.1 Saprospiraceae bacterium | reverse complement strand
CACGCCAATGATGGAACATGCACGCCTGGCTTACCCTATGCAAACGGGAAGTGGTACATGGGATCCTGTTGTTGGTGTCACGTATTTGGGGAAAAGTAACAGGTTTTCTCTTGGGACTCAGACTATGTTTACTGCTCGTATGATGAAAAATGAACATGATTACAATTTGGGTCAAAAATTAGAATCAACAGCATGGTTAGCTTTTGGGGCAACACAGTCTCTGAGTTTTTCAGGAAGACTTAAATTTAAGTTCAATAGTAAAATAGATGGTGCAGACCTTAATTTTAACCCTAAGATGATGCCTTTGTTTAACAGTGGTAATTCTGGAGTAAGAGTATTGGATGGACTTTTAGGTGTGAATTATTTAGTGACAAAAGGGTCGTTGAGAAATTTGCGACTAGCCTTAGAGTTTTCTTCTCCGTTGATTCAGAATGTTCACGGGATTCAAATGAACAAAGAATGGTCAGGAATCGTTGGTGTCCAGTATGCTTTTGGTTATAATCACTAGCACTAAAAAATGATTCAATGTGGCTTTTTATAGATAGTGTAATTGCATTTTACCTTGATAAAGGTTACGGATTTTTAGGAATGTCTTGGCGCAAATTCAAGAAGGTAAGTAAGCTTATTTTCTTGAGTTGCGTCAAGTAATCCTTGATTAACGGCTTTAAGAGTTAAATTATGACTTGATTTTATTTCCGTTTCTTGTCAGTTTATCATCATCTAGTAACATGCGAACTGCCTGAATCGTGGCTTCTTTTTCAAAGTTGCTTTCGGTGATGATTTCCTGTAAAGTTTTCCCCTCCTTTGTCAGTGCCAGGATAGTTTCGTTGATGTTTTTGTTGGCCTGTTTTTTTGAACAATTGTCACAATGGCCACAATCAGTTTCAGGGGTTTCGTCAAAGTAAAATAAGGCAATGTTGGTCCTGCATTTATCTTCTTCCAAAATAAAGTTCAAGATCCCACTTAACTGTTGGGTAGCATTCTGCTTCCTTTGGTTGATGTTATTACTGCTAATGGTAATGCTTTTCCCTGGCAATCGCTCTCTGGTATATATTAGGATAGGGTGAAAGGAAGGCGTTTGGTATTGGATGATGTATTTGCTTTCTAGTATTTGAAGTGTGTTTTTCACTCTGAATTCCGTGATGTCTAACTTATCGGCAATGTAACTTTCGCTGATGTTTTTTGAGTCGTTAAAAATACCTGTATAGGAGCGTAAAACAAAAGCCAGCACCTTGCTCATTATGTTTTCTTGGTCTAGAATGTCACGCAATTGATAGCGGTCCACAAGCATCATCAACTTGGAGGAGCGCAAGTTGTTTTCGCTCAACATCAAATAGCCTTCAGACTCTAAAATTTTGATGGCGTGGTGTGCTAACAAAGCTTCGTATTTGAATTTTCTAGCAAATTTATGAATGTCAAACACAAATCCCTTTCCTTTTCCTCCCCCTGCACCAAATTGGAAATAATTCCCTAGGTTGGTATACACCTCTTTAATAAGGTCTGGAGTTGGAAACCTGTGGTGTAGCATCATTTTTTGGTATTCAATGTCCTCTTGATTGAATAAAATAATGGCATTTGCCGTATTGCCATTTCTGCCAGCTCGTCCACTTTCTTGGTAATACTCTTCCATGTTGGAAGGCACATCCATGTGAATCACAAAGTTTACTTCCGATTTGTCAATCCCCATTCCAAAGGCGTTTGTGGAGACCACCACTTTTGTTTCGTTTTTTAACCACCTTTTCTCCACCTCACGCCTGTCTTTCAGATCCATCCCAGCATGGTAATATTCCACTGACAAGCCTATTTGAGCAAGCTTCTTTTGGTATTCAGCTGTTTTTTTTCGACTCCTGACGTAAATGATACCGGAACCTTCCAGTTTTTTTACCAAATGTTTCAGTTCGTTGTTTTTATTTTCCGACCTGAAGACCCTGTAAATGATGTTTTTACGTTGAAAAGAACTTCTAATTAACTCGTGATTATCCTTTATTTCCAATTGAGTAACAATGTCCTCTATTACCCTTTTAGTAGCAGTGGCTGTCAGAGCAATGACACTTGCTTTGGGGTGCATTTCGCGCAAGCTCAATAAATTGTGATAAGCGGGTCTGAAATCATGCCCCCATTGGGATATGCAATGTGCCTCGTCCACGACCAGATAATTGACATTCATCAGAGCTAACCGTGCTTTAACCATGATCGAGTTGATCCTTTCAGGTGACAAGTACAAAAATTTCACTTTCCCGTATTGGCAATTGTCGAGCACAATTTCAATTTGCTTGGGAGTCATTCCTGAACTTATCATTTCAGCTTTAATACCTCGTCTTTTTAATGAACTCACTTGGTCGTTCATCAAGGCTATTAAGGGTGAAATGACAAGAGAGATCCCTTCCCTGAGTAGCCCCGGGATTTGAAAGGAGATTGATTTTCCTCCGCCCGTGGGTAGTAAAGCCACCGTGTGATTTTCATTCACAACAGCACTAATGACCTTTGCTTGGTCCGGTCGTAGGTTATCATAACCCCAGTATTCTTTAAGTATGGCTAAAGCAGAATCCACGTTTGAGCTACAAATTTATTTGATCTAGTATAAACTTAACACGTTCCTTTGAATTTACAAATGGGACTTCAATAATTTCGTAGTTTAAAGCCAAGTAAGTTTCAATAAGTTGGTCATTGATGCTTTGAGCTTCTTTAAAATTTTCCTTGCGTTCCACGTCAGTTTGATAAATATCTTCCCATGGAGGCATTAAAAATACCTTGTCGGCATAACGGTACTCATTGGCGTAGTTTAAAAATTTTTGAAGGTGTTGGTTTTGATTGTAATGTTTTAAATATGCTATTACATCGGGAATCCCTCTATCGTAAAAAGCAGCTGAATTTACTGGTGTTTCATGGTCTTTAATTTGCTGCGACACGACCAACTTACTGAATTCATAGTTGTTTAACCACGGCACCTTGTCACTGTTTAATTGGAGTTGTTCTTGTATTACTTTTCGAGCTGCTTCATCAAAAATGACATTGTGATTGCTGAGTTCATTCAATACCGTTGTTTTACCTGAGGATGGCGCGCCAGTAATAATGTATCGCCCCTTGATCATTGTTGTTGCGTTTAGTAATTTCCGACAGATAGCATAACCAAAGTACAAGCTTCGGTCACTTCAATTCCTGCTTTTTCAAGGGCTGGGTAAAAATCAGGGTTTTCTGTACCGGGATTAAAAATCACCCTATTTGGTTTTAATGCAATGATGTAGTCTTTGTAAGATGTTTGGTTTTTTGCAGAAACATACAAAGAAACAGTGTCTAGGTTTTCAATATTTTCCTGACTAGTATGAAATTTAACACCAGCAGTTTGGCCTTCACGTAATCCTAATCCTAGGGTTTCGTGATTGTAATCGACTAATTTGTGAAT
>JBLIAZ010000227.1:0-3470 GCA_047631875.1 Saprospiraceae bacterium | reverse complement strand
ACCAAATACTTACCTAGTTTTTTCCTTTCTACATATATGTCAGCATCGCCTCCTCGTGAAAAATAGATTCTCTCAAAAGAACATTCTTTTCTTTCACGTGGCGTTCTAACTTTCTCTACAGCATAACTACCATCTTTCTTTATGATCATTGCATGACCTGGAGCAAGACTATTTACCTCTTCCTTTTTGATGTTAAAAGCAGTTTGTAACGCTGGGCGCTCACTAGCTACTACAACAAATTCATCATCAGCATACCAAAATGCTGGACGTATTCCATTTGGATCCCTTAAAGCAAAAGCATCTCCATGCCCTAACATGCCACACATTACATAACCGCCGTCAAAATCAGAGGAAGCCCTATCCAATACTTTTCTCACGTCTATGTTCTTTGCAATCTCATTTGAAATTTCAGCATTGTCCATTCCTTTTTCCTTATACTCCTCAAACAATTCTTGGTTTTCCAAATCCATGAAGTGACCAATTTTTTCCATGACAGTCACAGTGTCCGATTTTTCCTTTGGATGCTGACCAATGGACAAAAGCAAATTAAATAATTCTTCTACATTAGTAAGGTTAAAGTTTCCTGCCAATACTAAATTTCTTGTTTTCCAGTTGTTTTGACGCAAAAACGGATGACAATGCTCAACCGAATTCCCTCCAAAAGTACCATATCGTAAATGCCCCAATAAAACTTCACCAGTAAAACTGACATTT
The DNA here is from genome assembly GCA_047631875.1 of Saprospiraceae bacterium. Lineage (GTDB taxonomy): Bacteria > Bacteroidota > Bacteroidia > Flavobacteriales_C > JBLIAZ01. The sequence goes on along the minus strand of JBLIAZ010000227.1, from coordinate 2,756 downwards.
TCCTTTAACCACTGCGCATCTTTTAGTTTTTCTGGATCGTCCTTGTCAAGTTCAATGAACTTGCTGTTTATTTTAGAAAAAACGTCCTTTATAGGCTGGTTACTGTTACTTCGGTACCTAGAAATGTACCTTTTCCCCGGCTCCATGTCCAACTTTACCGTAGCTACCCCTGCACCATCCTGCCCTCTGTTGTGCTGCTTTTCCATGAGTAAATACAACTTTTGCAAACCGTATAAACTTGTGCCGTATTTTTCTTGATAATACTCAAGAGGTTTCCTCATTCGAATCAGGACAACACCACATTCATGCTTAATTGGATCACTCATAATTTAGGGCAAATTTTAAGTTTTGGTTTAATTGCTTCAAAGTTATCGCAAAAGAAACAAATAGGTATCAAAAATTACCAAAACGTCGATAAGTTTTTTCTATTTCTTGATAACTTTACATCTTGATGAAGCACGAGCTAAAAAAAGATATATTTAATGTAAATTCTTTCAGGGATTTTGAAATACTCTCTTTGGAAATATACAGACACCAATACAATAGAATTGATGTTTATCGACAATTCTCACAGTTAGTCGGCAAAACACCTGATAAAGTGAGTAGCTTGCTTGACATTCCCTTTTTACCCATTAGTTTTTTTAAAACGCACAGTGTACTTAGTCCAAATGAGCATGTGCAAAAAACGTTTTGCAGCAGTGGAACTACTGGTGATCAAATCAGTAAGCACCATGTAACTGACTTGACATTATACGAACAAAGTTTTCTTAAAGGCTTTGAAAATGCCTTTCCAAATTTTAAAAGCACCACCATTATAGCTTTGTTGCCATCCTACATCGAACGAATCGACTCTTCGCTTGTATACATGGTAAATGATTTAATTGATAAAAGCGGTGGTGTCCATAGCGGGTTTTACGAAACATTGAATATGGAACTCATTGAGTTTTTAGAAAATGATAATTCACCAAAAATTCTTATTGGCGTGTCTTTTGCCTTATGGAACGCTGCTGAAAAAGGCATTAAACTTACCAACACTAAGGTCGTTGAAACTGGTGGCATGAAGGGTAAACGAAAAGAAATTATAAGAGAGGAATTACACAAAATCCTAAAATCAGGCTTAAACGTATCTGAAATCTACTCCGAATACGGAATGACAGAACTGCTCTCTCAAGCTTATTTAACCGATAATAATTTTAATTGTCCTCCATGGATGAAGGCTCTTTCAAGAGACATAAGTGATCCTCTCACTGTAAACTTTTCAGGAAAGGGAGCAATAAATATAATTGACCTCGCGAACCTAAACTCTTGCTCATTCATTGCCACTGACGATCAGGGAGAAATATTCTCAAATGGAACATTTGACGTCAAGGGAAGGATTGACCATACTCAAATCAGAGGCTGTAACTTGCTGATATAAATACAAAAAATCAACAACAATAAATGCATTTTCAATTAATGCCTCGCAAACATGAATTGATGATTTAATTCATGTTTGCCTAACAGTTATTGAACTGTCTAGAATTAGATTTTAACTTACATAAGTTCCTTTTCGCACTTATCACAATTCACCTCTTCAATCACTGTATTTGATAAACATACTGGATCCATTTCGTCAATAAACACATAAGAATGCGCAGCTATGAATCTCTCCTTGAGGATTTCACTTAATCCGGATGTAAAAACGAAAATTTTACATTTGACTCTCATCTCAATTTCAATTGCTACTCCTAATCCTTCAGCCTCAAGCGTAAGGTTCGGGTTCAAGTAAACAACATCTGGAGCAGTGTCTTTGATTAGAATCATGGAGGTTAAATAATCAGTAGCAATACCAATTGATTCAAGTCCTAATGCAATCAAATCCTTTTCCATAGCCATTGCTTTGATCAGGTTTTTCTCTACAATTAAAAATTTTTTCTTTTCCATGTACTTAGTCTATAGTGAGTTATACTTCAAAATTATTAAGTCAAAAAAGCGAAGCGGTGCATAGTCAGTTAATAGCTCAATGTCAACTCGCGTGCCAAAATAAAAAAACAACATGTATACAGATGAAGACTAGAGAGTTAGTTGATTTCTACTTGTTGTAGTAATCGAAATATTCAACGGTATACCGTTGGATAAACGCATAAAAACACACAAGGCACGGTATACCGATAGCTATGGTCTTGCTATTTTTAGTTTCTTCATTTTATCTCGTAAGGTGCTCGGTTTCAACCCCAACAACTCAGCAGCTCCATTTTTCCCTCCGATTCTCCACGAACATTCTTTCAACATACGAACCATGTGCTTCCTTTGGACCTCATCAAGGGTAACCATTCTCAAATTCGAGATAGTTTTCACCCCAGATGACTCTCGATCTGAAAACTCTAAAAATTTCAACACCTCACTGGTTGCTTGAATCATTGCCCTTTCCACGGAATTCTCCAATTCCCTGACATTCCCTTGCCATTCGCACTCCTGCATTTGACTTAAGGTTGCATCGGGAATGAATTTAATTACTTTCCCATACTTCGCAGAGTACTTTTTAACAAAGTAATCTACCAAAATTGGAATATCTTCCGGGCGTTCTCGTAAAGGCGGAATCTTAATTGGAAATACATTTAAACGAAAATATAAATCTTTTCTAAACGCTCCTTTCTCCACCTCTTGCTTTAACACCCTGTTGGTAGCAGCAATAACCCGAACATCCACTGTAACAGTTTTAACGCTACCAACCCGCTCTATTTCACCCTCCTGCAACGCCCTCAATAATTTGGACT
>JBLIAZ010000226.1:0-3515 GCA_047631875.1 Saprospiraceae bacterium | reverse complement strand
CAAAAGTACAAAACTTGTATTATGCTGGTCAGTTAACTGTTCCAGGTCCTGGGGTTCCTCCATCTATAATTTCAGGAGAAGTATGTGCTAATCAAATTATTAAAAAATTCAAATTGTAATTATTATGAAAAGTCTATTTGATTCTGTATCAGCTAAAAGCAGTAAGCTAGTAACTAACTCTTACAGTACTAGTTTTTCGCTAGGAATTAAGTTTTTAGGCAAATCTATTAGGCAACCAGTTTATGGTATTTATGGATTTGTAAGGCTTGCTGATGAGATTGTAGATAGTTTTCACGGCTACAACAAAGCTGAATTATTGGCAGAATTCAAACAGGATACCATCAAGGCAATTGATAAAGGAATTAGTTTAAATCCCATCTTAAATTCGTTTCAAGAAGCGGTCAGGAAATACAACATTGAGTGGGAACTTATCGAGTCCTTTTTTAAAAGCATGGAAATGGATTTAGATAATACGTCCTATGATCAAACCAAGTACGAGGATTACATTGTTGGTTCTGCAGAAGTGGTTGGTTTAATGTGCTTGAGGGTTTTTACAAAAGGAGATGATGTGTTTTATCAAAAGTTAAAACCGTCGGCAATGAGTTTAGGAGCTGCTTTTCAAAAAGTAAACTTTTTGAGAGACGTAAAAGAGGATTATGAGGAGTTAGGGAGGACTTATTTTCCTCAAGTCAATTTGGAGAGTTTCACTTTGGAGGACAAACGTAAAGTAGAGGCTGATATTGAGAAGGATTTTAAGCATGCGCTTGAGGGGATTAAACAGCTTCCCCTAAATGCAAGAAAAGGAGTTTATTTAGCTTACATCTATTACCTCAGGTTATTCAGGAAAATTGAAGGTGTGCCGGTAAGTAAAATTCTTTCGGAGAGAGTTCGGGTGCCTACATCGCAAAAAATTAGCTTAATGATGTACTCATTATTAAGACATGAATGTAATTTATTATGAAAAAATACTGTTTATTAATGTTGTTTTTAGTGTCGCTAAAGTCCTTTGTTTTTTCGGCAGATGAGAGTGTGGTAGAGGTTAGGAAATTATTTTATTTAGCTTCAGAAAGCAGTTCAAAATCGGAAGATTTTCTAAAGGAGATGGATGGAGTGCAGGATGATTCGCTAGGGGTGAGAAAAGGTTACCTAGCAATGGCTTACATGCTACAAGCTAAGCATGCGTGGAATCCGTACAGTAAATTAAAGTTTTTTGTTAAGGGACGTGATTTGCTTGAGGTTCAAATTAAAAATCATTCTAAAAGCACGGAACTAAGGTTTTTAAGATATTGCATACAGTCAAACGCACCATTTTTTCTGGGATATTCGAGTGAAGTGGAATCAGATAAAAATCACATAGTGGAGTATTACACAACTGATTTGGACGACGATTTAAAGTGGAGGATTAAAAAATACTTTATTGATTCAAAAGATTTAACAAAAGAGGAAAAAAAATCTATAAGCAAAAAACTATGGACAACGATGTAATATTAGTGAACCGTTTTGACCTCGAAATAGGTTCTATGGACAAGTTAAAAGCACATCAAGAAGGTGCTTTGCACAGGGCTTTTTCTATTTTCTTGTTTAATAATAAAGGTGAAATGTTAATGCAAAGAAGAGCTTTATCAAAGTACCATTCTCCAGGGTTATGGACAAACACTTGTTGTAGTCATCCAGCTCCAGGAGAAAGCGTAATGAATGCTGCAAGGAGAAGGTTAAAAATGGAAATGGGAATGAAATCCGTGTTAGAATATCAGTTTGAATTTTATTATAAATCTGGTTATGAAAATGGTTTGATAGAACATGAAATTGATCACGTTTTATTCGGAGAGTCAGAGGAGCAACCTGTACTTAACAAAGAGGAAGCTTGCGATTGGAAACACATGTCCATTTCACAAGTTCAGAATGACATTGAAATTAACCCTGAAAACTATACTACTTGGTTTAGAATATGTTTACCTAAGGTTATTTCAGCTTATAAGGCCAAAAACATTACCTACTTACTTCAGCGATTAGGATGATTAATTTAGTGATATATATTGGTTCTTTCTTAGGAATGGAGTTAATTGCATGGTTTACTCACAAATACATCATGCATGGTTTTTTATGGAAGTGGCACAAGGATCATCATGTGCCTAACCCTAAGCATCACTTGCAAAAAAATGATTATTTCTTTTTGATTTTTGCTTCACCTGGAATACTTACCATATTTTTAGGTACCTATATGGAAATGGCATATATGCTACCTGTTGGTCTTGGAATTACTAGTTATGGTTTTGCGTACTTCATTGTTCATGACGTATTTATTCACCGAAGATTAAAGTGGTTTCGGAGTTCCAAGTTCAGTTACCTTAAGGCAATTACAAGAGCGCATAAAGTACATCATAAGAAAATACACAAGGCTGATGGGGAGTGTTTTGGAATGTTGTTGGTGTCTTATAAATATTTAAAATAATGGAATATTTACTAATAGATTTATTGGCTGTGATAGTGCCTTTTATTTTCACTTTTCACAAAAAATTGAGATTTGATAAAAAGGGGACAAGTTTTGCGTTAGGACTTGTTTTTGTTGCGGTTCCTTTTGTTGTTTGGGACGTAATTTTTACGAACAAGGCTGTTTGGGGGTTCAATTCGGGGTATTTATTAGGTTATGATTTTTTCCTTTTACCTCTGGAAGAATTGCTTTTTTTTGTTTGTATTCCCTACGCTAGCTTGTTCACTTATCATTGCTTTTCAATTTTCTGGAAAGAGAAATCCTTTAAAAAATTGAACAGATACGGTCCTTACTTTTTAATGGTGCTAAGTTTTTGCGTTGGCATTTTAAATTATGATAAGCTATATACGTTTTACACTGCGTTGTTCTTGTTTTTAGCCTTGCTTGTTTTGAAAGTGTTACTTGATGCGAAATGGATAGGAAAGTTTATCGCTGTTTACGGTGTGTTACTTATTCCTTTTAGTGTGGTTAACGGTATTTTAACAGGGTCATTATTACCTTCTCCCATAGTTTGGTACAATGATGCTCATAATTTAGGAGTACGAATTGGTACGATCCCTGTAGAAGATATTTTTTACGGTTTTTTGTTAATACTACTGTTTGTATTTATTTATGAAAAGAATTCAAGAGGTACTAAAATCTCCTAATCGAATCTTAGTGTTTCCATTTGATTTGATGGCGCATTACCTAAGGTGTTTAAGCCTAGTTTCTGACCTGTCTGAAAATGAGGTTCTGTTTGCTGAATCTAAGAGTTACAATTCCTTTGTACATAAAAAGGGATTCTCGACTTTTAAGTGTGAAGGGTTTGATCCAAGTTTTGTAATGGAATGTGCTGAAAATTTCGATTTTTCCTGGCTGAATTACAAAGACGCAAATCGCGTGCTTTTATCTCAGATTTCAGTGATAAAAGAGCATAAACCGGACTTAGTTATTGGAGATACATCTCCTACGTTAAAAATGGCTGCTGAAATTTGTGGCGTTCGTTATGTTACAGTCATAAACGGTTACATGTCTAAGTATTATA
>JBLIAZ010000225.1:0-3522 GCA_047631875.1 Saprospiraceae bacterium | reverse complement strand
AGATGGTTATATGAGCACTTTGGCGACTGGCGTGTTGAATCCTGATGATACTGATGGAGATGGTATCCCTAACTTTGCAGATGTCGATGATGACGGTGATAGCTATAGCACAAAAATTGAAATTAAAAATCCTGCAACTGGAGCGTCTTATATTTTTGCCGATATTCCAAGTTGTAGTGGTAATACTACCGATCCGGCAAGATTGAAAAAACACTTAGATAAAAGCTGCAACTAATAGAATTTTGTGTCAAATAAAAAAATCCCATTCGCATAGCGAATGGGATTTTTTATAATAAAAAAAGAAGATTATTTTCTTTTAATAACTCTTTCTACTGCTTCGACAATCGCTTGATTGTTCAATTTGTATTTTTCCATTAATTGAGCGGGTGTTCCAGACTCACCAAAACTGTCATTAACAGCAACAAACTCTTGTGGAGCAGGGTTATTTAAAGCCAATACTCTTGAGATACTTTCTCCAAGACCTCCAAGGATGTTGTGCTCTTCAGCGGTAACAACGCATTTTGTTTTAGCCAATGATTTCAGAATCGCTTCTTCGTCCAGTGGTTTGATCGTATGAATGTTGATTACTTCTGCAGAAATTCCTTTTGCTTCCAAAGCTTCAGCAGCGATAAGCGCTTCCCAAACTAAGTGTCCTGTAGCAACTATAGTTACATCAGTACCTTCGCTAAGCATAATGGCTTTTCCTATTACGAATGGCTCGTCAGCAGGTGTAAAGTTAGCAACAACTGGACGTCCAAAACGCAAGTAAGCTGGGCCGTGATGATCAGCAAGTGCTAATGTAGCTGCTTTAGTTTGATTGTAATCACAAGTGTTGATTACGGTCATCCCTGGCAACATTTTCATTAAACCTATGTCTTCAAGTATTTGGTGTGTTGCTCCGTCTTCTCCTAATGTTAATCCGGCGTGTGAAGCGCAAATTTTTACATTTTTGTCAGAATAGGCAATTGATTGGCGAATTTGATCATATACTCTTCCTGTAGAAAAGTTGGCAAACGTTCCTGTGAAAGGAATTTTTCCACCGATAGTTAATCCGGCAGCAATTCCAATCATATTTGCTTCAGCAATTCCGATTTGGAAAAAACGCTCTGGGTGGTTTTTCTTGAAATCATCAAATTTTAATGATCCGATTAAGTCAGCACAAAGTGCCACCACGTTTTCATTCTTGTGACCTAGTTCAGTCATCCCCGCTCCAAAACCTGAACGAGTATCTTTACTTCCTGTATTTGTATATTTTTTCATTTTCTGATTTAGATTTTTGGCAGTATTCTAATAAACACCAATAACTGAATATTCTCTAGTAGTCTAATTGACCTCCAGCGTTATAGTTTTGAGATAATGCATTTTCAAGTTGTTCGTCATTTGGCGCTTTTCCGTGCCAAGCGTGAGTGTTCATCATGAAATCAACTCCATTACCCATCTCTGTGTGTAACAAAACACAAACTGGTTTTCCTTTCCCTGTTCTAGTTTTTGCATCTGTCATTCCTGCAATAATAGCTTCGATGTCATTTCCTTTGAATATGTCAATTACGTCCCAATCAAAAGCTTCAAATTTAGCACGGATACTTCCCATTCTTAAAACTTCGTCAGTCGAACCATCAATTTGTTTTCCGTTTAAATCGATAGTGGCGATAAGGTTGTCCACTTTTTTAGCGGAAGCATACATGATTGCTTCCCAGTTTTGACCTTCTTGTAATTCACCATCACCGTGAAGTGTGTAAATTAAATGATTGTCATTGTTTAACTTTTTAGCCTGTGCTGCTCCAATCCCTACAGATAAACCTTGCCCAAGTGAACCAGATGCAATTCTAATTCCCGGTAAATTATCGTGAGTAGTAGGGTGCCCTTGCAATCTTGAATTGATAAGACGGAAAGTAGCTAATTCAGAAACCGGAAAATAACCGCTTCTTGCTAATACGCTGTAAAAAACCGGAGAGATATGACCGTTTGAAAGGAAGAAGAGATCTTCTCCAATGCCGTCCATATCAAAACCTTCCTTGCGTTCCATCAGGTTTTGGTATAAAGTTACCAGAAATTCAGTGCAACCAAGAGATCCTCCTGGGTGACCAGAGTTTACGGCATGTACCATTCGAAGAATGTCTCTTCTGACTTGGATAGTTAATTCGTTTAATTGTTGTGTGTTAGGCTTCATTTTGTGTGTAAAAGTTAAACTGATGCAAATGTAATTTTTATTTTGGCGTAAGACAAATGATTTTTATAATACTTGTTTTTAGGTTTTTATCGGAAAACTGTTGAAAACGGGGAGCTTGAGATTAGAATCAGCATAAAATACTATCATTTTCATCTCCACTTTTTTTTAATGATTCAGTAATTATTATCTTGCGCTCATGTATGGACAATTAGCAAAAAGTATAGGTGAAAAAGTTACACTAACGACTGAAGAGTTTGAATTGTGCAAGACATTCTTTATCCCTAAGAAAATAAGGAAGAAACAAACCTTACTGCTCGAAGGAGATATTTGTACCTACAACGCTTTTATTGAAAAAGGAGTCTTACGCTCTTACACTATCGATGAGAAAGGAAATGAACAAATTGTGCAATTTGGTTTTGAAGGTTGGTGGATTACTGATTTGTCCAGTTATTTAACTGGAGCAAATTCCACGTATACAGTAGAAGCAATCGAAGACTCAGAATTATTGTTGTTAACCACTTTAGCCAGAGAGGAATTGATGGTTCAGATACCTGCTTTTGAGCGATATCAGCGGCTCTTGTTACAAAACGCTTACATAGCATTGCAAGCGAGAGTTAATTCGGCTTTGAATTCAACGGCCGAAGAGAAATACTTGAGATTAACAGCGTCTTATCCTGACATAATAGCCCGTGTTCCGCAACATATGGTGGCATCTTATCTTGGTCTTACTCCTGAGACACTAAGTCGTGTCAGAAAACAAATCACGCTTCGGAAGTAAAATTGATTTAGATCAATGCCATTTCTTATTTTATCTCAATGTTATTATGATGCATCTTGAAGTAGCTTTGCAGGATAAAATTGTGAACAATGCAAAACGTAAAAACAATAGCCGTGATTGGCGCTGCTGATAAAAGAAACCTCACTGTGCTTAAAGAGTTATCTGACCGATACCAAATGTTATTATTTGATAAAAACTCAAAAGCACTTTCGGATATTTGTGACTCACTTTTGACAAATAATCGCAATGTTAATATCGAAAAAATGTCTTGTGCCACTGACGCGAGTTGGGAAGCGGATATCATTATTCTTTCCGGTTTTTGCATTAATGATGCAGAAATTGTCCGAAAAGTGCAGAAAGTGGCAACGGCTAAGATTATCATCATTATGGAAAATGATGATGAGTTTACCAAGTCAATAAATAGCCAAGTCAATTTTGATCTTGTTTTCCCCCATTCCAAAATTGTAGAGATAATAAATCTTAATACGGATGAAAAAGTCGACAAGGAGTTTCTTCTGGAGGGGCATGACTCGTCTGCTTTAGATAGTGTTTCAAATATTTTTGAGCGAATGGG
>JBLIAZ010000224.1:0-3562 GCA_047631875.1 Saprospiraceae bacterium | reverse complement strand
CGAGGCATTTAAAGAAAAGAGCAAAGTCAATGAATTAATGTACGAAACAGCAAAGCGCACATTACTTTCGGACAGGTCGAGAGTATACAAGGGTGGTAGTTGGAGAGACAGGGTTTTTTGGCAAACACCAGGGTCAAGAAGACACTTGGATGAAAGACAATCGACCGATTTTATTGGTTTTAGATGTGCTATGCACAGGGTAGGTGGTCCGAGAGCTACGCTTCAATAAAGATACATTGTTGAAAAATATTTTTTAAAAGACCTCAGAATTTTCTGGGGTCTTTTACTTTTACATCATGACCATTGCTCAGCTTCACGATAATTTTTTAAAATCTTCAGGTGTCTGTACGGATACTAGGAGTATTACAAAAAACAGTATCTTCTTTGCTCTTAAAGGAGGTAACTTTAATGGGAACAAGTATGCAATTAACGCTTTAGAAAGCGGTTGTTTGTTGGCAGTTGTTGACGAAGATGTAGGTAGTCATGAAGGCTTAGTATTAGTTGATGATGTGTTGTCTGCGTTGCAAGATCTTGCTAGTTATCATCGTAACAAATTACAATGTCCAGTACTAGCAATAGTTGGCTCAAACGGAAAAACGACCACAAAGGAATTACTTTTAGGGGTGCTGAGTAAAAAATACAATGTTTGCGCTACCAAAGGAAATTTAAATAACCACATAGGAGTGCCGCTTACCATATTGACAGCAAAATTAGATACAGGGTTTTTACTAGTTGAAATGGGAGCAAATCATCAAGGAGAAATTAAGATTTTGTGTGAGATTGCTAAACCCGATCATGGAGTACTTGCTAACATTGGTTTGGCTCATCTTGAAGGTTTCGGCGGAATTGAAGGAGTAAAGAAAGGTAAAACAGAATTGTATCGCTATTTGAATAAAGTAAATGGATTGGTATTTTTTAACAACGATGAACCGTCAATTCAAGAGTTCAAAGACTACATTAGTGAGATTCATTCCTATGGTGTAGAAACTGATGTGCGAGTTGGTAGTGTATCGATAAGTGATGGCTCGTTGCATCTAGAAGTCATGATTGAGATAGCACCATGCACTGTGCGGTCTAAGCTTTTTGGTGAGTACAACGTAAACAACATTTTAACAGCGATGGCTGTGGGGCATTATTTTAAGGTTGACACGAAGAAAATGGTGTCAGCAATCGAAGATTATACTCCAGAGAACAACAGGAGTCAATTAAAAATCACAAGCAATCAAAACATTTTGGTTCTTGATGCTTACAATGCAAACCCGACAAGCATGAGTAACGCAATCCAAGAGTTTTCAAAGTTGAATAATGGTAGTAATTACTACATTTTGGGAGACATGTTAGAGTTAGGAAGCGAATCAGCAAAGGAACATTTAAAAATTCTTACCTCTTTAAATTCCAAAAAAGGAATTAAGTTACTGGTAGGTGAGGAGTTTGCGATCCACAAGTTTGCTTATGGCAAAAATGATGATTTTCATTTCTTTGATGATGTTGTTTCCCTAAAACTTGAATTAAGGAACTTGAATATCCGTAAGGCCAACATCTTAATTAAGGGTTCTAGAGGTGTTGCGTTGGAGAAAACTTTACCCGAATTATAGTAGTTATTTGGTGTTTGAATATCATAAAATAGTAAGCCCGCAATCTTAGGTATTAAAAGAAACCCTCTAATTTATACGCTTTTATAGGTGATATTATTTTCGTAATTATTACTTTCGTCAACTGTTACCTTATATTGAATTAAACACACAACAAAATGGCTGCAAAGAAACCAGCAAATAAATACGCTAAGAAAGACTATTTAAATTGGTACGAACAAATGCTGTTGATGCGTAAGTTCGAAGAAAAAGCTGGGCAAAAGTACATTCAGCAAGAAATACGTGGTTTTTGTCACCTATATATTGGTCAGGAAGCGGTGCTAATGGGAGCTATTCATGCTACTAAGGCTGAGGACAGCATGATTACCACATACAGGGATCATTGTCACCCTATCGCTAAAGGAATGCATCCTAAATATGTGATGGCAGAATTGTACGGAAAAACGACAGGATGTTCTGGAGGGAAAGGAGGTTCTATGCATATATTCAGTAAAGAATTTAATTTTTACGGTGGACACGGTATTGTTGGAGGTAATATTCCTTTAGCTGCTGGGATTGCATTTGCCGATAAGTACAGGGGTGACAATTTTGTTACCAGTTGTTTTATGGGAGATGGTGCTGTTCGTCAAGGAGCTTTTCACGAAGCTTTGAACATGGCTATGACATGGAAATTACCTGTAATTTACATCATCGAAAATAACCAGTACGCAATGGGTACCTCAGTGGAGAGAACTTCAAACGTAACTGATTTATCCAAGTTAGGATTAGCTTTTGATATGCCTTCTGAATCTATAGATGGTATGGATGTGGTGGCAGTGGCAGACGCAATGAAAAGAGCTGTGGAAAGAGCTAGAAAAGGTGACGGTCCAACCTTGTTGGAAATGAAAACATACAGATACAAAGGGCATTCAATGTCTGATCCTGCAAAGTACAGGACAAAAGATGAATTGCAAGAATACAAGGATTTAGATCCTGTCAAGCAAGTGTTGAATGTGATTAAGGACAAAAAGTATGCCTCTGAAAAGGAATTAAAAGCGATTGAAACCAAAGTAGCGAATTTGATAGAAGAAAGTGTGAAGTTCGCTGAAGATTCGCCAGGTCCTGAAGACAGTGCAATATATACTGATGTATACGCTCAAGAAGATTATCCATTCATCAAAGAATTTTAAATAAAGAAACATGGCTGAAGTAATATACATGCCCAAACTTAGTGATACCATGACCGAAGGTGTGGTAGCTGAGTGGCATAAAAAAGTGGGAGAAACTGTAGAAAATGGTGATTTATTGGCTGAAATAGAGACAGATAAAGCCACAATGGAATTTGAGTCTTTTCAAGAAGGAGTACTGCTACATATTGGTGTAGAAGCAGGAGCAACAGCACCTGTTGATTCCGTGCTTGCTATTTTGGGAGAAAAAGGTGAAGACATTTCAAAAGTATTAGAAGAGGAAAAGAAGAAAGCTGCTAGCGTTCCTAAAGAAGAAAAAGAAGAAATTGCCGCACCTCCAGTTTTATCAGTTTCAGCACCTGTTAAAACTTCAAGTACTCCAGTAAGTGCTGCTAAAACAGCACCGGTTGTCGCAGCTCCAGCACCATCGGGTAACGAAAAAGTGACTGCTTCACCTTTGGCACGGAAACTCGCTGAAGAAAGAAATTTACCATTGGCGAGAATTCCTGGCAGTGGTGACGGAGGAAGAATAATTAAAAGAGACGTAGAAAACTTTATTCCGGGAGGAGTAGTTGATACAACAGAAAGTTTTGAAGAGGTTGGTGTTTCTCAAATGAGAAAAGTCATTGCTTCAAGGTTAAGCGAGTCCTTGTTTACGGCACCTCATTTTTACCTTACCCTTGACATTGACATGGATAATGCTATTGCAGCACGAAAATCGGTAATAGATTTTACAGGTCAAAAGATTTCTTTTAATGACATTGTAGTTAAAGCAACTGCGAAAGCACTTAAAAGGCATCCTCA
>JBLIAZ010000223.1:0-3642 GCA_047631875.1 Saprospiraceae bacterium | reverse complement strand
GTTAGTGGTGTCCCCTCTTTTTATTTTTTGATAAATGACATAGTCGCTAGTTTCATGACTTACTTTGACGATTTGAGCTTTACCATTTAGCAACAGTAAAGTGTCTTGGCCCTGTGCTGTAAGGCCAAATACAAGAGTAATCAATAAGAAAATTATTTTTTGATACATGTTTCCTGTTTTGCAGTTCGTCTAAAGTTAAAGATAATGTTGAAAAATCTGTCCGAAGGTTGATAAGTAATTGATTTAACTTTCTGAGGGTTTGAGTATTTTTGTTTCAAATTCAAGTATAGCTTATGGCGTTTTCAAATCGACACATCGGACCAAATCAATCGGATAAAATTGAAATGTTAAAAACGGTTGGGTACAACTCTATGGAGGAGTTAATTAGTGATACCATACCTGCTGACATTCGTTTAAAAACGGATATTGACGTTCCGAAGGCTTTGTCCGAAGAAGAATGGATAAAAGAAGTAATGGGAATTGCGAAAATGAACACTTCGTTAAAAACCTTGATTGGACAAGGGTACTACAATACCCATACGCCTTCCGTAATATTAAGGAATGTATTTGAAAACCCGGGGTGGTACACAGCTTATACCCCTTACCAAGCTGAAATTTCGCAAGGAAGGTTAGAGGCCTTGTTGAATTTTCAAACACTGACGGCTGAGTTGACAGGTATGCCTTTAGCAAATGCGTCACTCCTAGATGAAGCAACTGCCGCTGCTGAGGCAATGATCATGTTGTTCAATTGTCGAAAGAGAGATGCTGTAAAAAGAGGGGCGAATAAGTTTTTTGTGGATATAGAGGTTTTTGCTCAAACGATTGATGTCGTGCAAACTAGGGCTGATTTTTTAGGAATTGAAATTGTTTTAGGTGATGCCTTAACGTACGAAATTGATGAGCAATATTTTGGAGTTTTGGTACAGTATCCAAATTCAAAAGGGGAGGTTGTGGAATACAGTTCGTTGTCAAAAAAAATTAATGAATGCAAAGCTGAGTTGGTGGTCGCAACAGACTTGTTGAGTTTGTGCGTACTCGTAGAACCTGCTAAATTTGGTGCTGGGATAGTGTTGGGAAACAGCCAGCGATTTGGCGTTCCAATGGGATTTGGAGGGCCACATGCCGCCTTTTTTGCAACAAAAGAAAGTTTTAAAAGAAACATTCCAGGAAGAATCATTGGAGTCTCAAAAGATGCCGAAGGGAAAGTTGGTTTGCGCATGGCTTTGCAAACACGTGAACAACACATCAAGCGTGAAAAAGCAACCTCCAACATTTGTACGGCTCAAGCTTTATTAGCTACTATGGCCAGTATGTTTGCTGTGTTTCACGGACCTAAACGTTTAATTAAAATTGCTACTACAGTGGCAAACAGAGCAAAAACTTTAGGTGACCACTTGATTAAATTAGGAGTAGAGGTAAGTTCAAAAGACTATTTTGATACCGTCTGTGTAGTCATTGAAGACAAAAGAAAACTCCAAACCATTGCCAAAGGAAAAGGGTATAATTTTAATTATCATTTTGAAGATGTAGTAACCATTTCAGTAGACGAAACAACTTCCTTTAAAGACATCAAACAAATACTTGATGTGTTTTCTCAGTACCAAGAAAAAATGATGGTGAGCGTGAGTCAGGATGAAAACGACATGGGGTTTAACGAATGTTTTGCTCGTGAATCTTTATTTTTACAGCAAGATGTTTTCAATAAATACCATTCTGAAACGGAAATGATGAGGTATTTAAAATCACTTGAAAACAAAGATTTATCTTTGGTTCATTCCATGATAGCTTTAGGATCTTGTACCATGAAACTTAACGCCGCCTCGCAAATGATTCCATTGTCATGGGAAGGTTTTAATGCGGTGCATCCCTTTGTTCCAGTTGATCAATCGCTTGGATATCAACAAGTCATCAAAGATTTAGCAAAGGCATTAAAAGTAGTTACTGGGTTTGATGGCATTTCCTTTCAGCCAAATTCGGGAGCACAAGGAGAGCTAGCTGGTTTGATGGTCATTAAAGCTTATTTAAGAGACAAAGGAGAGGGGAATAGGAATGTGGTGATTATTCCTTCAAGTGCACACGGAACTAATCCAGCATCAGCAGTCATGGCAGGATTTAAAGTGGTGGTGACTAAATGTGATGAAGAAGGTAACATTGATTTTTCTGATTTAAAAGATACTGTAGAACAGCACTCAACAGAATTAGCAGCTTTGATGATTACTTATCCCTCTACTCATGGAGTGTACGAGGAAGGTATCAATAAAATTACGGAGTTAATTCACAGCCACGGAGCACAAGTGTACATGGATGGAGCCAACATGAATGCGCAAGTAGGTTTGACAAACCCAGCGCAAATTGGAGCCGATGTTTGTCATCTGAACCTGCATAAAACTTTTGCTATTCCTCATGGGGGAGGTGGGCCTGGGATGGGTCCAATTGGTGTGGCAAAGCATTTGACACCATTTTTGCCAAAGCATTTAGCAGTGAGTAATGATGAAAAAGCAATTGGACCTGTATCAGCAGCACCTTACAGCAGTGCTTTAATTTTGCTTATTTCATTAGGTTACGTAAAAATGCTAGGAGCTGAAGGACTAAAAGAAGCAACTGAAATGGCCATTCTAAATGCCAACTACCTCAAAGTGAAGCTAGAAAAGCGTTTCAATATATTATATCAAGGGAAAAACAACACTGTCGCTCACGAAATGATTGTGGACTGCCGACCTTTCAAAGAAAGCGCAGGTATCGAAGTGATGGACATTGCAAAGCGGCTAATTGATTATGGTTTTCATTCGCCAACAGTGTCTTTCCCTGTAGTGGGAACGCTCATGGTTGAACCTACTGAAAGCGAATCCAAAGAAGAACTTGATCGATTTGTTGATGCAATGATTTCCATAGTTGACGAAATTGAGGAGATAGCAAAAGGAATTTACCCTAAAGACGACAACGTGTTAATTAATGCACCACATCCGGCGGATACTTTAATGACGGATGATTGGCAACACAGCTACAGTCGTCAAAAAGCGGCTTATCCTTTAACTTACTTAAAAACCAATAAATATTGGGTTCCTGTGTCAAGGATTGACAATGCTTATGGCGACAGGAACTTAATATGTACCTGTCCAGATGTAATGGAATATGCTGGTGAGGAAAGTTAAGACAGCGTGTTAGTAGTATCGCTACAGATGGAAAATACTGATTTTTTTCTTACTTCGTTTCTGCGTTAATATATTCTATAACTGCTGCAGTGACATCCAAAGTTGAATCAGCATACATAAAACTATTAGAGGTTGCAGGAGAGTATAAGTATGTAAATTTGTTTTGTAATCCGTAGTCGTAAACCAAATCGTTCACTGTTCTTTCTACTATTAAGTTGTATTTTTCGGAGCTGTCTTGGAATGTCTTAGAGTAAAATTCCTCAATGCTGTCCATATCGCTGGTCATTTTGAAAACCAATTCAAGGTCATTTTGAGAAGGTTGTTTTTTTGCTAAAATGACGTCTTTTACTGTTTGCTTTTGCGCTCTTGCTTCCGAAATTTGATACGCTAAATTAGTTTCCAATGCAGCAAGGTACTTGTTGTATTTTTTACTGAGCTCAATTTCACTGTACACTTCATTGATGTCTATGTAACCCGTTTTTTGACCATT
>JBLIAZ010000222.1:0-3648 GCA_047631875.1 Saprospiraceae bacterium | reverse complement strand
CGAGTTATTTTTGATGAATAACCGTTGTCAATCATGAATTCAGCTATAGCACTTCCCATACCTCCCATCAAGCTCCCATCCTCTAGGGTAATTATTTCGTCAAATTTTGTAAACACCTCATGCAGTATTAATTCGTCAATTGGTTTAACAAACCTCATGTCGTAATGAGCTACATCCACACCCTCTTTTTGGGCTAACTCACATGCTTTAACTGCATAATTCCCTACATGACCAATGCTTAAAATCGCAACGTCGTCTCCGCCTCTTATTTTTTTACCTGTACCAATGCTAATTTCTTTAAATGGAGTTTTCCATTTCACCATTACCCCTTTTCCTCTTGGATACCTGATCACAAAAGGCCCCTTGTCTTCTAATTGAGAAGTGTACATCAAATTCCTCAGTTCCTCCTCATTCATAGGAGCGGAAATAACCAAATTTGGAATGCAACGCATGTACGATATGTCGTATGCTCCATGATGTGTTGCTCCATCCGCACCGGCTATTCCTGCACGATCTAAACAAAAAACCACGTTTAAATTTTGTAAAGCTACATCGTGAATGACTTGGTCATAGGCTCGTTGCATAAAGGACGAGTAGATGTTGCAAAAAGGAATCATTCCTTGGGTAGCCAGTCCTGCCGAAAATGTCACAGCATGCTGCTCTGCAATCCCTACATCAAAAGCCCTGTCAGGCATGGCTTCCATCATGATGTCTAGGGAACACCCCGAGGGCATCGCTGGGGTTACCCCCATTATTTTATCGTTTTTTTCAGCCAATTCCACAATTGTATGTCCAAAAACCTCTTGGTATTTTGGAGGTTGTGGACTTTTAGGAGTCAATTTTATGATTTCTCCAGTGTCTTTGTTAAATAACCCTGGCGCGTGCCATTGTGTTTGATTACCAAATTCGGAAGCTTTAAATCCTTTTCCTTTTTTGGTCAAACAGTGTAGTATTTTTGGTCCAGGGATGTCCTTTAAGTCCTCAAGTACTTTTACTAAATGTTCTACATCGTGTCCGTCAACAGGTCCAAAATACCTGAAATTTAAAGACTCAAAAAGGTTAGAGTTTTCTAGTACTGCAGTTTTAATTGAACTTTCAATTTTTGAAGCAATTGCCTGAGCATTAGGTCCAAACTTGCTTATCTTGCCAAGTAAATTCCAAATTTCGTCTTTTACTTTATTGTAGGTAGAGGAAGTAGTGATGTCTGTCAAGTACTCTTTTAGAGCACCTACATTGGGATCAATTGCCATGCAGTTGTCGTTCAGCACAACCAATAAATTACTGTTAGAGACCCCTGCGTGATTCATCGCTTCGAATGCCATTCCGGCAGTCATTGAACCATCACCAATTACTGCAATGTGTTGTTTTTTATCGTCTTTGTTATACTTGCTTGCAATCGCCATTCCCAGTGCGCCAGAAATGGAAGTAGAGGAGTGACCTACTCCAAAAGTATCGTATTCGCTTTCGTCTCTTTTAGGAAATCCACTCAGGCCTTTGTATACACGTTGGGTGTGAAAATTATTTTTTCTACCTGTTAATATTTTATGTCCGTACGCTTGGTGCCCGACGTCCCAAACGAGCTGATCATTTGGCGTGTCAAAAACATAATGTAAGGCAACAGTAAGCTCTGTCACACCTAAACTTGCTCCGAAATGACCTCCTTTTTGAGAGACTACATCAATTATAAAATCCCTCAATTCCTGGCAAACAGCTGGTAATTGCTTGTAATTTAATTTTTTTAAATCACGTGGATATTCAATTTTTTTAAGAAGTTTGCCCTGTTTACCATTCATGTGGAAACAAAAATAGTAAATTAACTCGTTCGTGTCATCTAAAACTCGAAGTTATACTAAATAAATTATGGTAAAAATAGGTGAGATTGCCGGAATGAAAGGTTTGTTTGCAACAACTCCTTTCGAAAAAGGGGACCTAGTAATTGTCATCGAAGGTAAAAAATTGCCCTTTCCAACCAGGACATCTGTGCAAGTAGGAATTAATGAACATATTGATGTTAAAGAACCAATTATGTTCATTAATCATAAATGTGATGCAAATATCAGTTTAAAAAAGAATACATTCGTGGCTATACGCGGGATTGAGGCAGGGGAGGAAATTACTTTTAATTACAACGACTCGGAGGAAGTGCTTAGTAATCCTTTTGTTTGTAAGGATTGTGGACAAAACATGAAGGGAAGTCGATTTATCAAAGAGTTTCCTTGCAAAAAAAAAGCGTAAACTAAAATGTTAAAACGGTAACTTTAAACAGTGGTTTAACGTAACTAAAGTACCCTTACTTATGTTACAGCTAATATGAAACTTGATTTGAAAAATTTATTCCATATTTTATTTGCTGCCTTGATTTTTTGTTCAACTGCCGGATTACGTGCAGGAACATTGTATTGGGTTGGCGGGAGTGGTAGTTGGAGTGATGTGTCTCATTGGTCAAAAACTTCGGGGGGTAGTGGTGGGGTGTCGGTTCCAACTTTGAATGATGACGTTATAGTAGACTCGAATTCTTTTCTGTCTTCTGGAAAGATTATAATTGATGAAAATTTTCTAGTCAATAGTTTACGATCAACCCCTGCGGTTGAAGTAACGATATTTAGTGATGTTGATGTGGTTGGATTGATTGATAAACAATGGTTCTTGAACGGCTTGACAACAAATAATATTCAAGGGGCTGTCAATCAAATTAATCGACAAAATCAGCGTTCTTATAAATATTTTGGATTACATGAATTCCACGGTGTTAGAGGGAATTTTCTTAACAAAGATGCAATTGGAGAAATGCAGCTATTGCAGGTAACCACCGTGAACTTTACGATAGTAGAATCCACTTGCCCTAATGCTCCCAATTCATGCAACGGTACAGTTACAGCTATACCAGTTGATGGAACAGGAGCTTTTTCGTATCAATGGTTTTTACAGCCAGGAAGTGCTGTAAACGGTGATGTGCAGACTGCAACAGGTGTTTGTGTGGGTCCACAAACTGTGGTAATTACAGATTTGTCAGACCCTGTGGGAACGCAGCCATACATCAATACAGTTGCTCTTGAGTTCATAAACGTTGGGCCAGCACCGTTTGCCTCTGGAATAATTAGTTCCATTCCGGAGACTTGTCCTGGGGCAAATGATGGTCAATTAATTGCATTTGCATCGGGAGGGACAGCTCCATACAATTTTTCATGGTCTCCTAGTGGAGGTGGTAGCTTGAATGCAACTAATTTGGCCCCTGGTCCCTATACTTTAAGTATTATTGATGTTAGAGGATGTGTTTTTAGTGATCCCCCTGCTGGAATTGTTGGCCCTGCTCCAGTGCTTACCGTAATTATTACTCCAGATCAGATTCCAGTATGTGGTGGTCCTATTTGTACTGAAGATGTTGTTTTTACAATTGACTCAGTAGCAAATGGTAATGGACCTCCTTTTTTGTGGAGCAATAGGACAGATTCCACTGACATGTGTCCTGGAGATGTATATACAAGTACAGTCACCGATGCGCTAGGTTGCCCTACAATAGCAACCCATACAGCAGCTATTATACCACCAATTGTTATTACTACCACGGAATTAGATACAGTGACTTGTTTAGGAGTTTTTGATGGAGCAGGTTCAGCTTCAGCCTCGGGAGGAACAGTTCCGTATGTT
>JBLIAZ010000221.1:0-3677 GCA_047631875.1 Saprospiraceae bacterium | reverse complement strand
GTGGGAAGTCAACCTTTTTACGTTTGTTCAACCGGATGAATGATTACATTGAAGGATTTTCAATGAACGGTGATATTTTGTTTGATGGCAAAAACATTTATGACGATAATTTAATCATCGAGGATTTGAGAAAAGAAATAGGCATGGTTTTTCAAAAACCTAACCCATTCCCAAAATCGATTTTTGACAACGTAGCCTACGGATTAAAAATTCAAGGCATCAAGGATAAAAACTTCATTGAGGAAAGGGTAATTACTTCGTTAAAACAAGTGGCATTGTTTGACGAGGTTAAAGATGATTTAAATAAATCAGCTCTTGCATTATCAGGAGGTCAACAACAAAGAGTTTGTATCGCAAGAACTTTAGCTGTGGAGCCCAGTGTAATTTTAATGGATGAGCCAACCTCAGCATTAGACCCTATCGCCACAGCAAAAATAGAAGAACTAATATTTGAAATGAAAGAAAATTACACCATCGTAATGGTGACGCACAACATGCAACAGGCAAGTCGTGTAAGTGATTACACTGCTTTTTTTTACATGGGAGAAATGATTGAAGTTGGAAAAACCAAAAACATTTTTACCAAACCTGAAAACGAACGAACTGAAAACTACATCACAGGTAGATTCGGATAAAAAATAAATACATGAGTCCATTAGAAGCAGAATTAAGTCAATTAAAAGGAGCAATCATCGACATGATGAAACTTGCTACAAAACAATTGCAAAAATCACATAAAGCAATTCAAAACTTAGACAGTGACTTGTCTCAAGAGGTCATTCACCGTGAAAACAGGATGAATGCAATGGAATTAAGCATAGACAGAGATTGTGAAAACATGTTTGCATTGTGGAATCCAGTGGCAACTGATTTACGATTTGTGTTAGCTATGTTAAAAATCAATTCGGAATTAGAAAGAATTGGTGACCACGCGGCAGGATTAGCAAAATACGTACTTGCCAATGATGAGCCTTTCAATACTGAATTAACCGTAAAAATTGAATTGGACAAAATGTTTGAAGTAGCCATCGACATGATGGAAGACGTTACTGTGGGATTCAATGAAAACGACACTAATAAAGTAAGAAAAGTGTTCAAAAAGGATTTGATTCTTAACGACATTCTGAAAAAATCATCTGATATCATAGGAGAATACGTTGGACAAAACCCCAGCTTTTCTAGACAATCGCTGTTTTTGTTTTCTGCCTTAAGAAAATTGGAACGAGTTGGAGATTTAACAAAAAACATTGCCGAACAAACTATATTTTACCTTGAGGCGGAAGTGGTAAGACATAAAGTGGGCGAAAAATAAACAGCGTGAATTCATATACAACACATGGGAAATTGCTAGGGATCATTTTTATGATTACAGTATTTTTTGTTTTTTCGTGTAAAAAAGAATCTTGCGATTTAAGCAATCTCATCACCTCCACAGTCACCGACATTGATAACCATGTATACCCAACGGTCACAATTGACGGTGCAGAATGGATGGTTGAAAATTTAAATGCTAACCGATTTTCAAATGGTGATAGCATTGAGCAAGTTAATTTAGATTCCCTTTGGAAAATCACAAACGAACCTGCTTACGTATACTACCATGACGACAGCGCTCGTCAAGAAAGTTTTTCATTCGGAAAACTATATAACTTCAATGCGATTACTGATAACAGGAACATCTGCCCAAATGGATGGCATGTGTCTTCAAAATCTGATTGGCAAGATTTGATTGAGTGCATGGACGGTGAATTCAAAGCTGGAATCAAATTAAAACATGCCGACAGTACAAACATAATTTGGAACGCACCAAATCAAGAAATAGCAACCGATGAAAGTAAATTCTCTGCTCTGCCTCAGGGAGCTAGAACTGAAGAGGGAACCTTCACTAACCAAAGGTTTTTTGCCTACTTCTGGGGGGTTAAGGATGACCCCACTGTTTTTTCATTGTCCTACATTAGCGGAGGCGCAGGCAGCATCGAAGTCGACAAAAGATTTGGTGCAAGTGTGAGGTGCGTGAAAGACTAAACCTCTTAGTACTTTCTTAAAATCAACACTTTCTTATTAAAATCAGCTGCAGCGTTGATGACTTTTCGATAGGTTGGATAGTGTTTTTTATCGATGTCGATTTGATTGTAATATTCGTCAATAAGGATGTGAAGCGATCCGTTTTTGAATACATAACTGCAAGTAAATTGAACTACTATTTGGTTGTCGATGACTAGAGTGTCATTTATGGCAAAATCGAACGCGTTCAGCACTTGGTAACCTTTTGGTATTACAAATTCTATCTTCCTTACGTACTGTCTGTTGTAATCATTGCTGATACCAAATTTTCTTTTTTTATCCTGATACAGTTCACTTTGTGAGCCAATTAAATCGCCCAAGTGAAACAAGTATTTTTCTCCAGCTTTTTCAATCAAGGAATTCAACTGAACAATGCCTGAAATGACAAAAGGCTTGTCTTTCACTGCTTCTGAAATCACTTCATTTTCCGTAGTAACACCCTCTACTTTAGCTCCAAAAGCAATGTCTAAGAAAAACTCTTCCAGCACCTCCTTTTTTTGTTTGTCGGACAAATAAGGTAAATACGGCTGTATGGAAGTGGCACAGTGTCCAATGGTGGATCTGCTGATGTGAGCCAGCACACCTGTTAAACCGTTCACTAGTTTTACCTTGATGTCCAAATTGTCGGTATTTGCGATATGATCAGCACTTGTAATGAATTTTACATCAGGAAAGGCTGACACGTAAGAACCGATCATGATGGTTTTTATAAACAAGCCATCTTGGTTTGTTAAACCAAATGGCACAGTCCCAATTCGATGAATTTCGGAGGAAGGATTCACATAAACTTTTTCGTTTGGCAAATACAAAAAGACGTTGTTTAAAAAGGAATACGACTCCAATTTTCCATCAAATATTTTTTTGTACCTGTTGCTCGTCACCACTAATTCATGTTCAATTCCAAGTCTCTTTAGAATTTGAGCAAACAATCGAACTGATGATATTTTAGAATATTCTCTTTTTTCAAGTATTTCATGGGCGTAAAACACTTTGCTGTATTTTTCCAACTCAATTTCAACTTTTATATAATTCTCAATTTTAATGACTTTTTCAATGTTACTTAAACCTGCAGGGAAATCTAGCTTTTTTAGCAGTTTCTTGACTGCTGATTTTTCCGCTTTTACATGCGCCTTGTCAGGACTATTGTACATGGTTTTTGCGTACCAATCGGCTGCTTTTTGCCAAGTGTACACTTTTTCCCCATCTACATGCTCATATTCAAGCTTGTACTCTATGCGCTGTTTAAGCCCATCATTCAAAGAAAACAATTCGTCCTCAAAAGCTTCGACAAAAGCACCCTTTAAGCTAAGCCCATCCTTTACATCGGTGATGCTATCAGTTTGCAAACTGTCCAATCCATTATAGGATTTACAAACATAAGTTTGAGTCGAGGGATATATAATTCGAAATCCATAATCAAGTATTGGCACTTCCATTTGAACATCTATGGTTCCATATTGCTCATCTCCCACGGATTTAGTGGTGTAATAATATTCTATTTCACTCCCCAATTGAACTCCTTCGAAAGCAAATATTTTATACGCACCGTACCCGTCTAAATCATCTATTTCTTTGATATTGGACTTGTTAAAATGAACTATGGTACCATCAGG
>JBLIAZ010000220.1:0-3720 GCA_047631875.1 Saprospiraceae bacterium | reverse complement strand
ACTGGTTATCACTGGTGAAGCTGTATTAGCACCAGTTACTTTGAAAGCACTTCCCCTCGACCCTGTAATATATACAGTACTGTTGTTGTTAGGGTCAATTGAAATTTGATCAGCGGTACCGTCTACCCAATAGTCTAACACATTCGTATTTGTATTAATACTAGGGGTGCTGTTTGCATTCGCGATCCGCATCAAGTCAGACCCATAGGGTGAAGCAGACTGTCTTCCAATCGCGTAAACAATGGGATTTGTAGCGTTTTCAACAGCTACTTTTACAGACGAAACCCAAGAATGGCTGGCAATAGAAGTAAAACTTGCTCCGCTATTCGAGGTGCGTTGGATAGAGGTATTGTCTGCAATGTACATTTGAGCACCATCGGCATTGTTGCCAGCAAATTGCGTAATCCAGTTTGGGTGATTGTTGTAAATGGATCCAATTGATGTGTAATCACCAGAACTTACTGGTGCAGTTGCAATGGTTGTTGCTTTGATGTTTCCTTTTTGAGTCGAGCCATAAGCTTTGGTTGGGTCTTGCTTATTGACAAACATAGCGCCACCGTCGCCGATAAAAATTCTTTTTTGGATGCTGTTTACCGATGCAAAACTACCTCCGTCTTGTTGTCCCATCAAATATGCATCACCATAACTGGCTGGGAAATAATCTCCGTAATATATCTGACTTGTATTAAATCCAGCTTTTTTTCCCAATTCAATTTGATTTGGTTGAGATTCTTGAACATAAGCAGCTCCATCCCAAACCCATTGCATGGAGTAGTTTCCAAAATCTACTCTTCCAAGGCCTTGGTCATATCCAACATATGCTATGTTAGGATTTGATGCGTGAAAGTGCACATCATGAAAATCGACTTCAAGTCCAGCTCCTTTTTTCCAAGTTGAACCCCATCGGTTGTGTATCCCCATCCTAAACTACCTCCAACAACGATGTTCGGGTCTGTTGGATGTACACCTATACACAGGCTAAATCATGTTTGCCCGATAGAATAAGTTGGTGCGGTAAGTTTTGTCCACGATGTTCCACCGTTTGTTGTTTTGTACATGTCATTTGCGGCAGTACTTGTAAATAGAGCATATGCAATGTTCCGATTTGCAGCATGCGCAGCCACAGTCACTCCATCAATAGTTCCACCACTTCCAGCTTGGTCGTTTGGTACCGTACTTGTCAAAATGGAAAAAGTCCCACTGTTACCAGTTGATGAACTATAAAGTCCTTGATCATCTACTGAAATTATGATCCCAGCATTCGCTAAAAAATCGATGGCATGGATGTTATCGTTAGAAGCATCGAAAACTTCGATCCAAGTTGCACCACTGTCTGTTGATATAAAAACTTTTCGTTTAGCTACCATGTAAATGGTATTTGCAGTATGAGGTGAAAATTTCACATAACGAATTTGTTCAAAATCAGGATTGGTACTTGGCTTGGTTGATGTCATTTGAGTAAATGTTACACCGCCATCAATTGAAGTGAATATTCCATTTCCATTTATGCCATGCAATTCATCGCCGGTTGCTACTAAAATATTTTGAGCGTTGTTTGGATTTTGCGTCATGTAAGTTACTATCATAAACGCTCCGAAATCATCTAATGGGTTAAACGAGCTTCCGTCTGTAGCATTAAAATTCCAAAGTCCACCTCCTGAAGGGGCCACAAGGGAAATGTTGTTGGCAGCATCAACTAGTGTTGATCTTACCCTACCTCCAATAATGGCTATGTCTAAATCTGCTGGATTTGTAATTACAGTGGAACCAATTTTTGAATTCCAAGCTTTGCTCCGCTTAAAAGCCTCAAAATCTGATGACGAAGTCATGAATTGCTAATGTCTGTGATGTTTTTCACCAGATTTAATCATTTCCTCTCGGAAATTATCGTGGTTATTTTCTTGGGCGGAAAGTGCAAAAAAGACACAAATTGCTATTGAGGTTAAAATGTCTTTGCTCATAATTATTTTATTTTCAGTCAGGCTATGCGTTACTCTAAATAAATAAGTAAAGTTTCAAATTAAAAAATGTAACATTCTTATTGCCCCGTTGCTGTTTGGTTTTTATTTTTCAGTCTTCAATTAAGATCCTACTGTTAATTTTTTTTTGACAAAACTAGTTGGGAAATCTTGTTCACTATTTGGCCTGGGGCGTTCACTAATTGTGACTTCATAACTTACGAATGTGATTGTATATTGGGAACATGAATAGGACATATGCTCAATCTTTTTTAAATACGTTGTTTTGGTTTCCAATATTGGTACTCACCTGTTTGTTGTCTTTCAACGCGCTGCATTATTACACTTTCAGTTTTGACTATGGAATTCTTCCCGAAAAACTTGTAGCGAGAGAAGACAAGCTGTGGTTAGTTTGTTTTTATTTCCACATGTTGTCAGGTGTGGTCTGTTTGTTTGCCCCACTGCTTTTGTTTTGTCGAAAGCAGTTCAGAATCCCAGCTTCGGCTCATCGAAAAATTGGAAAGGTGTACATAATTACCACTTTATTAATTGTTGTTCCCACTGGTTTTTACATGTCTGTTTACGCTAAAGGAGGGCTTACATCGCAATTGGGTTTTGTAGCTCAAGGGATTTTATTGTTCATTTTCACTTGGAGTGCTTTTAAACTAGTATTGAAAAAAGAGTATCAAAAACACGCCAAGATGATGGTGCGAGGTTACGCTGTAGTGGCAGCAGCTCTGACTTTTAGGCTGTATCATATGTGGTTTTATTACTTGGACATTCCGTATGAAATTAATTACGCTGCTTCCCAGTGGATCAGCATAATTGGTAATTTATTCATTGCTGAGTCGATCATCACAATCAAACATTATAATCAATCAAAGTTTAATTTTTAAAATCAACTATTATGAAACAACCAATTATTTTAATCGGATTAGGAACACTGTTGTCTGGGATTGTCCTTGGCTTTGTAATTCCAAATGTCAACACAGCAGAAGATGAAGTGCTGGAACGAACTTACGTAGTCTCGGAGGAGGCTCCTCCAGTTGCAATTGTTAGTGAAGAGATCGAAAAAAACAGCAAAAAAAAGGTGGCTGATACTGAACCTGTATCACAGATCAGGTCAAATGTTGTTAAGGAAAGCAAAAAAGATGAAAACAAAGGGACTTTGAAAATAAATAAAAAAGTAAATGAGAAAAAACGTTCAGAGAAAGATGGTTCTCACTTGGATTCGGAAGAAGAGGATGCTTTGAACAATAGCAAACACAAGAAAAAAGAAAAGCATACTAAAAAGAGGGTTAGTAAAAGGGAGTTGATGAAACTTGACCCTCTTATTTACAGCAGGTCTATCCAGTTTAGCCCCAGAGTACCGGAAGAGAAGAGCGAACTAGCAATAAAAGACACACTCGATATATAAGTGTTATTTTTACCTAAGCACGACATCGCTTGAAGTATGTTTATAATAAATAAAAATTATTTTTCAAAGTTGTATTACATTATCTTTGCTATCTGCATTTTAGTTTGCTTCATGACCTAAACGATTTACTATTTTATATCCGAATGAAAGGCAACGAATTGGAACAAAACTTGTCTGTAAATCGCAGATGTAGAACAAGCAAGATAAACTGAACTGAACTGAACATTGTTCTTGCTACATGAATTGTCAATGATAATGTTAAAAAGTAAAGAATTAACAAGCAATGTAAATGCATCAACACGATGCCGGGAATCTTTACCGATTGTCTTAATTGCGCTGTTTCTT
>JBLIAZ010000219.1:0-3721 GCA_047631875.1 Saprospiraceae bacterium | reverse complement strand
TCCCAAAAATTAAAAAACCTTATCTATTTTTAGGATTATGCCAAGCTGGAATTGTAATTTCTATATTTTTATCTCTTCCTTTTTATGAAAAACTACCTTATTACATTTGGAATACCATTGGTATCAACAATGAAGAGATAGGGGGATATGAAAATTACTTGAACATTCAATTTTTATATGTATTCCTGTTGATGATAGTACCTACTATTTTCATGGGTATGTCATTGCCCGTGGCAAGTAAAATTGCAGTTAAAGATGTTAACGAAAGTGGAAAGTCAGTTGGAAATGTTTTTGCTGTTAATACAATGGGAACAGTAATAGGATCTTTAATGGCCGGAATGTTTTTTATTCCGCTAGTAGGAATTAAACACACGATAGACATTGCCATACTGCTGAATCTTACACTTGCTTGCATTGTTATATTTGGAACGCTAGGACTGAATAAAATTGGACGGGTCGTATTTGGAGTAATCCTGTTAGGGACGTTGTTTTTTTACATCTCAGAAGTAAAGCAAGAGAGGTGGGCAAGTTCAATCATGTTATCAGAAATCCCAAGACAGGTAAACAGGGATAAGGCTCCTAAAACCTTTAAAAAATTCTTAAAAGAAACTTCGCGAACTAACACTGGATTATTGTATTACAAGGAAGGTATTAGTGGTACGATTGTCGTGGGAAAAACAGGAGAAGACGTGTTCCTTTTTACAAATGGAAAAGGTGATGCGAATTCAGTTTCTGATTTACAAACCCAAAGTTCCTTAGGGCATACGCCAATATTATTACATCCCTCTCCCGATTCAGTCTTGGTGATTGGATTTGGTGCTGGTCACACAATAGGAAGTGTAATGACCCATACTGACATAAAGTTTGCTCAAGTAGCCGAAATATCTCCCGAAGTAGTAGAAGCGTCCGTTCATTTTGAGCACGTGAATGAAAAACCTTTGCAAGACAAAAGGCTTCAGCTCATTAAAGACGATGGAGTATCAGCCCTTAGACTTTCATCATACAATTACGATGTAATCATTAGTCAACCTTCCAACCCTTGGTCGGCAGGAGTTGGAAACCTTTTTACAAAGGAATTTTACAGAGATTGTAAGCTTAAATTACGTCCAGGAGGTTATGTTGCTCAGTGGTTTAGTTTGTACGAAATGGATGATAAAAGTTTAAAACTGATCATCCGTACAGTGCTTGATCAATTTGAACATGTATCCGTATGGGGAATTGGCAGCAATGACATTTTACTTATTTGCTCCGAAACACCTTTCCAATTTGATTTAAATAAAATGGAGGCCCGATATCAAAAAGTCCAAAAATACTTAAGCAAAGAAAACGTAGCGATAAAAACATTTACCACATTTTTATCTCAGCAATTTTTAGCCTCCACAGCAGCACTAAAAGCTTACGCTGGACAAGGCGTTTTGAACACCGAAGATCATCCCTTATTAGAATTGTGGGCGCCACGATCTTACTTTTTTAATCACGAACCTAAAGAGTTCATGAACTACGATGCTTGGAAAAATTTTTCAGGGAGTAGTTTATTATTAAAGAGATACCAAGAGGAGAACGGAAAATTATCGGTATATGATCAAGTGCAAATTGCACTTTTCAAATCCAATGGTGGTGAAGGAAAAAGAGGAAATAAAAAATTCAAAAAAGCTCACCAAACATTGTCAGGTACGACTCCTACTTCCTTCCCTATTAAAAGGAAAGGACAACCGGAAAACATTTTTGTTGGATGGTTGGATTTAGACAAAAACATTCACCCTTTGGACACCACCAACCCTAGTCAAAAGATAAACACCTGGATCTGTTGTGGGGACTACAAAAAAGACAGAAACCTGAAGTACGTGTGGGTAACTCCTTCAAAAAAGGAGCTCGTTAACAACACAAGATATGATAACTCATGGATTACATCCTGGGTATCTCCGCCCACAAAAAATCAGCCATTAGCTGAAGGAGACTGGTCTGTAAAAATATACGATCAAAATGAATTAATTTTAACTAAATCCTTTTTCGTAGATAAAAGAGCTCCAATTTTAAAACCTGCTCATCCCCACAATAAAATAATTGTAGCTTCAAAAAAAGGAAATGAGTTACCTTTCCCCTTAAATGATGTCCATCCAATGCAACACCTGTATTTGTCTACTTCAGGAATTGCATACGGGAAAAATGAAATGGTAAACATCATTTGGACTTCCCCAACAAATCAAATTTTCAAGCATATTTTTGCTTACGAAAGCCACTATCAAATATGCTGGGTTCCTAAACCGGGAAAACTACCTTTGGAAAAAGGTGATTGGAAAGTAAGGGTGGAAAGCTTTACAGGAAAACTATACCTTGAAACTGAATTTACAGTGGACGAAAAGGCACCGTTACTTAACTGATTCGAAGTTGATAAAAATAAAATATGATAAGCTAGTCGTAAATAAACTTATCTCTTCTTGCTAAATACATGACAAAAGCTTAGCAAAATCGGTACTTTCCTTACTCACTAAAGCTAAGTCACCAGTTAGCTAGTAACCTCGAAGGTATGATTCGTTATTTTCTTAATTCTAAAAACCCATTGTTTTTGGCATGATTTCGATAATCATTTACCGAAAAGTAATGTTATTGACGCGAGGTTAATAGTAACTGGAGTTTGAACTTTTTCTTTTTACAAGCCATACTTCGTAAGTTTCAAAAACAAAATATAATTTCCAACCAAAAACCAATTCTAAAAATATAATTTTACTTCACCAACAATCGTCCCGTAAAATTATTTGAAGCGCCATCTATCTTAACAAGATAAACACCATTCTTAAGTTTAGATTTCAAATAAATAACCTCTTTAGCGGTGCCATCCTTAGACAAAATAACTTCCGAAAAATGTATTTGCCTACCTACAAAATCAAAAATGGAAACAGTGAACTTTTGAGCATCTTCACCAGTAATAAAAATATTTATTACTTCACCAGTACTCGGATTAGGGAACAATATAAATTCATTTGGATAAGCACTAAGCTCAACGCTAATACTACCTGAATTACTTGTGGTTCCATCAAGATCAGTTTGACTTAAACGGTAATAACTTGTCCCTTTTAAAGGGCTTTGATCCTCCCAACCGTAACTTAATGCCTGAAAACTGTTTCCTCCTGTTGCTTTACTGTAGACAACAGCTATTTTCTCAAAAACAACATTATCCAATGACCTTTCAACGGTAAAAAAAGCATTGTTAATTTCCGCTCCAGTTCTCCAATTAAGATTAACGTTTTCTCCAAATAGAATCACCTCAAAATTTATCAGCTCCACTGGTAAAGCAACAACGGTTCCAGCTGTGATAACTCCAAATCTGGTCTCTGCTGCCCCGCTTAAGGTGTGAGCTCCTGCATTTACATTATTCTTTTGCACCCAACCACTTCCACTATTAAAAACGGCGAATAAACTAGCCTCTGTTCCCGTAACGTCTCCTACTTGATAGGTTCCCGATGAAAAAGTATAGGAAGGCGTGGTTAAACCAGACGAAGTAGACACCCATTGACGAGCCAATTTATCGGTTTCAGCCACATAATCCGCATGCACAGCTTCAATCACCCGCATACTGACATAAGCACTTGCATAAGCACCTGCGCTCATATCAAATGTTATTGGGGAATAACTAGCGCCACCAACATGGTAATCAAAATCATGATCAGACCCAAAGGATTTTCGGTAAGTTCCCACTCCGTCATCCACTTTTACATAACTG
>JBLIAZ010000218.1:0-3775 GCA_047631875.1 Saprospiraceae bacterium | reverse complement strand
AGCAACAAGCGACTGCAAACTTTGATTCGTCACTTAGCTGATTACGCTGAAGTGGGACTGCACCCATCGTATGGTGCTCGTACTTCTTTTTCGCAATTGGAAAAGGAGATTTTTCGTTTGTCTCCAATCCTAAAAAAGGAAATTACCCAAAGTCGTCAACACTTTTTGCAGTTGCAATTTCCTAAGACGTACAGGAACTTAATTGATTTAGATGTTTTGAATGATTACACGATGGGTTATGCAAGTCACTATGGTTTTCGATCCGGTATTTGTACACCTTATTTTTTTTACGATCTTGACCTCGAAATAGAAACTAATTTAACAATTCATTCGTTTGCTGTTATGGATTCCACACTTCAATATTACATGGGAGTTAAACCAGCTGACGCATTAGAACATTATAAAAAATTGGTTGATGAAGTAAAAAAAGTGAACGGAACTTTTATTTCTACTTGGCACAATGATTCCTTGAGCGATGAAGGTATTTGGAAAGGTTGGAAGGACGTTTTTGAAAAGTTAATTGCATACGGAACACAATGAATCTTGTAGCACGAGAAAATATCGACATTAAGAAGTGGGACGCTTGTATTGAGGCCTCGTCTTCATTACCGTATGCGTACAGCTGGTATTTGGATGGTATGTGTTTAACTTGGAGTGCTTTAATTATTGAAAAGAATAATGAGTATACTGTTTGTTTTCCTATCCCCTGGAAAATTAAATTGGGAATAAAGTATGTGTATCCACCATTTTTCATTCAGCAACTTGGCTTATACTGCATTAATGGCGATGTTGACACCCAGTCGTTTATTCAGAAAGTGACTGATGAGTTTAAGTGGGTGGAGATGTACCTTAGCTCAAAAGTTGATAGGGCAGAGGTTCGTTGTAACATGGTATTGAAGCTAGATGAACCTTACGAAAAGCTATTGTTAGGTTATTCCACGAATCACAAACGAAATTTAAAAAAAGCTAGTAAAGTGGGCATAAGGATTGAGGATTCTGATGATGCCGAATGCGCCATTAAGTTGTTTTTAGAGGACAAAGGGTCTTTGTTCCCTCATTTGAAAAAAGAGCACTACGACGCTTTTCATGTAGTTTGTAAAAAGGCGGCCTCTTTAGGTAAATTTCAAGTATTGAATGCTGTGGGAACAGGAGGGCAAGTGATTTGCAGTGCTTTGTTTTTTATTACCAAGGCTCGTATTGTATTTGCCTTCTCAGGTAATTCTGTTGAAGGAAAAGATGCAGCAGCCTTGTTTGTATTACTGGATGAGATAATTAAAAGAAATCAAAATAAAAGTGTGACCCTCGATTTTGAAGGAAGTGAGAACGAGGGGTTACAAAGATTTTATAAGGGGTTTGGCGCATCGCAAGAGGATTACTACTATTTTAAAAATAGCCGCTTGCCGTTCCCTCTGAATTTGGTCAAAAAGTAAAAAGACCTTCGATTGCTCGAAAGTCTTTTCACTTAACATTGATGTTTTTGTTCTCTATAGTCCGAAGGCTGATTGTACTTGATTTACAAAGTCCAATTTTTCCCAAGTAAATAATTCCACATCCATTGTTACAGATTCACCACTGGGGCTTGAGTAAGTTTTAGTTACTGTTTCGTTTTTTCTACCCATGTGACCATAGGCTGCAGTTTCCAAATAAATTGGATTTCTAAGTTTTAACCTTGTTTCTATTCCATAAGGAGTCATGTCAAAAATTGCAGTTACTTTTTCGGCAATTTCAGCATCAGAAAAATCAACTTTTGCGGTTCCTTTAGTGTCTACAAAAATTCCCATCGGGTCTTTTACACCAATAGCATAGGATACTTGAACCAAGGCTTCGGATGCAACACCTGCTGCAACTAAGTTTTTAGCAATGTGTCTTGTCGCGTAAGCAGCACTTCTGTCTACTTTACTTGGGTCTTTACCCGAAAATGCGCCTCCTCCGTGAGCTCCTCTACCACCGTAGGTGTCTACAATGATTTTCCTTCCAGTTAAACCAGTGTCACCATGAGGTCCACCAATTACAAAAATCCCTGTTGGATTAATGTGGTATTTCACATCATCATTGAACAATACATCATATTCAGGGTATTTGGCACGGACCCTTGGGATCAATATTTCAACAATATCCTTTTTTATTTTTAAAAGCATGTTAGCTTCTGTATCAAAATCATCATGTTGTGTAGAAATCACAACGGCTTCAATTCGCACGGCTTCGTGCTTTTCGTTGTATTCTAACGTTACTTGCGATTTAGCATCTGGTCTTAAGTAAGGGATGTCTGTCAATTCTCTTCTTAATTCCGCTAATTCAATTAATAATTTATGCGAAATGTCTAATGCTAACGGCATTAAATCTTTTGTTTCGTCTGTAGCAAAACCAAACATCATTCCCTGATCACCGGCACCTTGTTCTTTTTTGTCCACTTTGTCCACTCCTTGGTTGATATCAGCTGATTGTTCGTGTATGGCAGATAGAACTCCACACGAGTTACCATCAAACATGTACTCCGATTTTGTGTACCCAATTTTATTGATAACTTCTCTTGCTATGTTTTGAACATCTAAGTAGGCTGTCGATTTTACTTCTCCCGCTAAAATAACTTGCCCTGTGGTAACTAATGTTTCACAAGCCACTTTCGACTCGGGGTCAAAAGCTAGAAAGTTGTCAATTAACGCGTCTGAAATTTGGTCAGCAACTTTGTCTGGATGTCCTTCTGATACGGACTCTGAAGTAAAAAAGTAATTTGTCATGCTACGAATTATAAATTTTATGATGCAAAAAAAAGGATTATCTAGGTATTAAAAAAACTATAACGAATAAATGATTTGAATAAGGTTTATTTGGTCAGGTTTTGAAATACTTGTTCAAGGGTAGCTTCTTGTTTATTGAGTCTTATGATTCCATTGTCTTGGTCCAAGGAAAATTTGGAAATTGCTGATCTGATGCTGTCATTATCGCTTTCAATTACGTACAAAGTTTCACCTGTTTTTTTGAGGCTTATGATGTTTGGCAATTCTTGTAACAGCTTTTCATCGATTGAGTTTTCAAATTCTACTTCAATAAAAATATTTTGGTTTTTACTTTTAAGTTCGTCGATGTCTTGATTTGCTACAATTACGCCTTTGTCAATGATGATTACTCTTTTGCAAATTGCTTCTACTTCCTGCATAATATGTGTGGAAAGCATCACCGTTTTTTCTTTTCCAATTTTTTGTATTAACTCTCTTATTTCAATAATTTGGTTTGGGTCAAGCCCTGTGGTAGGTTCATCCAGAATTAATACTTCTGGATCGTGAATAATGGCATGCGCAAGTCCAACACGCTGTCTGTATCCTTTTGATAAAGCTTTTATTTTTTTGTGTTGTTCGTTTTGCAAGCCAGTTAAATTAATCACATTAGTGATTTTTTCCTTTTTGTTTTCAAGCCGATGTACACCGCACATGAAATTTAAGAACTCCTTAACGTACATGTCCAAATACAAAGGATTGTGCTCGGGCAAGTAACCAATCAATTTTTTGATTTCCTGTTCCTCGTCGCTCACATTCTTTTCGCACACAAGTACTTCACCCTTGTTTGCCGATAAATAAGCGCAAATAATTTTCATCATTGTTGATTTTCCAGCACCATTAGGACCCAAGAAACCAACAATTTCTCCTTTTTTGATTTCAAAACTCACATCATTTAAAGCGGTTTGCTTTCCGTAAAACTTACTGATGTTTTGAACTTTGATTGACATGTAGTTTTTTTTTCTTAAAAGTATCAATTTTAACTTTCAATTAAGTTAAAA
>JBLIAZ010000217.1:0-3780 GCA_047631875.1 Saprospiraceae bacterium | reverse complement strand
AAGTCATGATATCGTCCTTTTTGCGATAATAAGTCATCGTGTTGACCACGTTCAACTATTCGACCACCTTCCACTACTAAAATTTGATTTGCTTGCTGAATGGTGCTTAATCGATGAGCAATAACAAACGTCGTTCTGTCTTTCATTAATTCGCTTAAACTTTTTTGAATGTAGGACTCGCTTTCAGTATCTAGGTTTGATGTAGCTTCATCTAAAATGATTATTCTAGGATTCGCTAAAAGTGCCCTAGCAATAGAAATTCTTTGACGTTGTCCTCCTGAAAGCTTAACTCCCCGCTCTCCAATCACAGTTTCTAAGCCATCATCAAACTTGTCAGTGAATTCATTTACATATGCACCGTTGACGGCTTTTTTTAACTGCTCTTCAGTGGCTTCAGCGTTTGCAAACATGATGTTTTCACGGATGGTTCCTTCGTATAAAAAGTCATCCTGCAACACGACTCCCAATTGACTCCTGAAGCTTCCCAAATTAACTGCACTCAAATCAATTCCGTCTACGGTAATTTTTCCGTCTGACGGGTTCAAAAATGTTGCTGCTAAGCCTGCTATGGTTGATTTTCCAGAACCGGAAGATCCAACAAGCGCAGTTACGCTACCTCTAGGTGCCTCAAAAGAAACCTCGTGGATCACTTCCTTGCTTTCCTCGTAGCTAAATGAAACGTTTTCAAAAACGACGTCTCCAACTATTTTTTTCAAATGACGTGTCCTTACTGCTGGATTGTCTTCCTCCTCCATTTCCATTAATTCTTGGGTACGGTCCAATCCAGCCATGGCTTCCGTTAGTTGACTCCCGATGTTACTCATTTGAACAATCGGCGCAATTAAGAACCCTAAAAACAAGATAAACTGTAAAAAGTCTCCCTTTGTCATGTTCCCCTCCATCATAAAGTATCCTCCAATCCCCATTATTCCGGCGGAAGCTAACCCCAATAAAAACTTACTTGAGCTTGTAATTAATGCGGTGGAGGTTAAACTTTTTTTCACGTTCAAAAATAGCCGTTCTACTCCTTTTTCAAAGGTTGCGTTTTCCTGCTTTTCAGCATTAAATCCTTTAATCACCCTAACGCCGTTTAAAGTTTCGGTAAGTCTTCCGGTAACTTCTGCGTTGATTTTCCCTCGTTCTTTAAATAGGGGGCGAATGTAACCGAAAGCCTTCATGACTACAATGGCAAATATGATGACAGGGACCAATACAAACATGGTCATCAATGCATTTATTCTAATTAACATTACTAGTGAAATAATAGCTGTTATTGTACCCCCGATTAATTGAACTAACCCCGTACCAACTAAATTTCTAACCCCTTCCACATCAGTCATTACTCTTGAAACCAAAGCGCCTGATTTGTTGTTGTCAAAAAAGCTAATGGGTAAAGTCAGCAACTTACGTTGCACTTTTGCTCTTAATAAGGAAATTAAATGTTGGGCTTCTACACTTAATAATTTCGTTAATATAAAGGAGCTTACAGATTGAAACAAGACGCCACCACTCACCACGGCAAGTAGCAACAGCAACTGGTCTATGTCTTTAGAAGGTATTATTTCATCAATTAAAGGCTTACTTGCGTAAGGTAAAATTAACCCTGTTAAACTGTTGATGATGATTAACACTAATCCACCAAAAATCACTTTTTTTCTTGGAAGAATAAATTCCTTTGCAGCCCATGCAAAAGATACTTTTTTTGTTGCCATTATATTGATTTAGCTCAGTTTTGAAGTTTAAAGGTACGCTGATTTCTGCTTTGGTTAACTATTCAATTTGTTAAATTTAATTTGGGCCCTGTAACAATATGCAAGGACATTTGTTTATTTTTATGGCCCCTCGCTAACTTAATTTATTGTCATGAAAAACTACCTAACACTATTTTGTGTGTCTGTAAGCATATTGCTGAATGCACAAAGCGTCCCATCAAGTATTGCAAATTGGAAAAATAACGCGAAAGGAGCGTATTCAATTATCCATGATGATTATGGAAACATTGGTGTGGATGGAATTTGGCAATATGCTGATACCATTGCCTCTAACCGTGGGTTAAAATTTACTTTCGGAGCAATTTCAGCTGATTGTGAGGTGTCAAGGGTTGTTAATGGCGAAAGTTCACCTTATGCTTATGCAAAAAACGTAATGATGGCTCAACACAACCATGAAATCATAAATCATTCACACACACATAATTGCGCTGTAGCAAGAGGATGGTCACCTTGTGATGTTACCGGGTGGGGTGAGGATGTGGGTGGTGTACTGTGGAGCACCGAATTGAACACCAGTCACTCTTCCATTATTACAGGAACAGGATTTCAGCCAAGGTATTATATTTTTCCTTATGACCAATTCACTGACGCGGCAAACGCCGAACTATATAGTAAAGGTTACCTGGGTTCAAGAACAGGTTGGCATGCAGATGGACTTCACACTCCCTTTTACAAAAATGGTTACGAAGCCAACGATGAAAATTTGTTTACATCGGACGCTAATGGTTTTTTCAGAACCAGTGTTCAGGTTTTTGACAATACAGATCAGGGAAATTCGGTATTTGGACAAACTGCGGAATTAAATTCTGTGGTTGACAATGCTATTTCAAACAACGAGTGGGGTAACAGAGAATTACATGATGTAGGAGGTGTCGGATGGGGCTCTGTAAAGGTTGAGGCCTATCGCGATCACATGGATTATGTGCAATCAAAGGTAAGTAGTGGGGATTTATGGATGCCCACAATGTCTGAGGCTTTGACATATCAAATTCAAAAGCTAGTGTATACTCCGGTAGCGATTTACAATGATTGGACAAAAAAAATTAACATAACTTTTACGGAAGACCACAGCAACGTATCAGTTGACGTTGGAACTTATCTATCACCTTTAACAATTAAAACACCTGTCACTATCATGTTGGATGTTAGTTCATACGGAGCAAGCATGGATTTTGCCAATGTGGTGGTTAAACAAGGAGAGTCTAACATTTCCGAACATACTCTTGATGGCAATACTTTTTTTGTGAACTTGTATCCTAGTGATGGATCTTTTACGATTGAGGAAGATGTGGCCACTAGTACTACAGACACTGAAGAAAACAGTGAATTTGTTGCATATCCTAATCCCGCGAATGATGTGATATATGTTAAGGGTGATGTAAAAAGTATCAGTGTTTATTCAAGTGCAAGCCAAGAGTTGTTGGTTAGCAAAAATAACCAAGTTGACCTGTCTAGTTTAACAGCTGGCGTTTATTTCATTAAGGTGAACAACAGTGGTAGTCTTATAAAATTTGTGAAGCAGTAAGCTGACAAGGATCAGTGTCAGGATTACAATTCCATGACCATTTTAACTTGAAATATGTGTAGTTTTGCCGGACAACAATCCTTGTAAAATGAACACGTTTTTAAAGACTGATTTACCACAAATTGCATTTCCTGACAGCAGCAACTTTTTTTTGATTGCTGGGCCGTGCGCTATTGAAGGTGAACAAATGGCAATGGATATTGCTGGAAAAGTAAAAGAAATCACTCAAAAATTTGAGATACCTTATGTTTTTAAAGGTTCCTACAAAAAGGCAAATCGATCAAGAATTGACTCATTTACTGGAATTGGAGACGAAAAAGCACTTGAAATATTAAAAAAAGTAGGTAAAACTTACGATTTACCTACAATTACTGACATTCATGAGTCAAAAGATGCAGAAGTTGCTGCAAAATACGTTGATGTGTTACAAATACCTGCTTTTTTGTGTCGTCAAACTGATTTATTAGTGGCTGCTGCAAAAAC
>JBLIAZ010000216.1:0-3792 GCA_047631875.1 Saprospiraceae bacterium | reverse complement strand
CTTCAGCTACTTTTGCGTGGTAAGTGTCGATAGAAATAAAGCTTTCAGGAAATTCTTTCGAGATTACTTCAAGAGCAGGAAGTACCCTTTTTAATTCTTTATCGCTACCCATTTGTTCTGCCCCAGGTCTAGTTGACTGACCACCAACGTCTAAAATTTCAGCTCCTGCTTTCAGGTGTTTTTCGCAAAGTAAAAGAATTTTCTTTTTGGTGTTATTAGTACCTCCGTCATAAAAAGAATCAGGGGTGAGATTAACAATTGCCATGACCTTTGGTGTTGATAAATCAAGTAATTTACCGCCGCAATTGATGTGTTGCTTTTTATAAAAAGTGGTATCTTTCAACTTTATTTTTTTCAAATTTAAGCAATGATAAAAACAGTTGAGTCATTTGATGCCATAATTACTGATTGCGAAACCTTGTTCAGAAAAAAAATGTCTGATTACGGTACAGCGTGGAGAATTTTACGAACTACCTCCTTGACCGATCAAATATTCATCAAGGCGCAAAGAATTAGAACCTTGGAGGAGAAAGGTGTGTCCAAAGTAGGCGAGGGGATTGCTCCTGAATACATTGGTATCATTAATTATTGTGCCATGGCTTTAATTCAGTTAGAAAAAGGAGTGTCAGGTGCTGAAGAATCAAGTGAAAAAGAAATTGCTGAACTGCACGCAAAGTATTTGCGCACCGCAAAGGAGTTAATGCTGGACAAGAACCATGACTATGGTGAAGCATGGCGAGACATGCGAGTGAGTTCCTTGACCGACTTAATTTTAATGAAGTTGCTCAGGGTGAAACAAATAGAAGACAACAAAGGAAAAACGATAGTAAGCGAAGGTTTAGATGCTAATTATTTGGACATTATTAATTACAGCGTGTTTGCTCTGATTCGTTTGAATGAATGAAGTACTATCAAGAAATTATAACAAGAAAACATTAAATTTACTGTTCAAAAATTACACTGATCATGGCAGGACTTACCTTATTTGATAAAATTTACAACAAGCATGTAGTTACTTCGATTCCTGATGGACCGGATGTATTTTACATTGATGTACAATACATTCACGAAGTGACATCCCCTCAAGCTTTTGAAGGACTTAGGAAAAGAGGGATTGATGTTTTTAGGCCAAAGCAAATATGCGCTACTGCCGACCATAATGTGCCAACTGAAAACCAACATTTACCCATAAAAAACGATTTGTCCAGACACCAAGTAAATACTTTGGTGAAAAACTGCGAAGAATTTGGTGTAGAATTGTTTGGGTTGGGGCATCCTTACCAAGGGATTGTCCATGTAGTAGGTCCTGAATTAGGGGTAACACAACCTGGAATGACAATGGTTTGTGGTGATAGTCATACTTCAACTCATGGAGCTTTTGGAGCTATTGCATTTGGAGTAGGTACCTCGGAAGTAGAGCAAGTAATGGCTACCCAATGTTTGCTGCAGTCTCGTCCTAAAAGGATGCGTGTGACTGTGGACGGTAACTTGCAAAAAGGCGTCAGAGCAAAGGACCTAGTTTTATACGTGATATCTAAAATTTCAGCGGGAGGAGGTACAGGGTATTTCATTGAGTTTGCTGGGTCTGCATTTACAGATTTGACCATGGAAGGTAGGATGACAGTGTGTAACATGAGTATTGAGATGGGGGCTCGAGGTGGACTTATTGCCCCGGATCAAACGACTTTTGATTATGTGGAAGGAAGAGAATTTGCGCCTAAAGGAAGTGATTGGGATAAAGCTGTGGGTGAATGGAAAGAATTGTTTTCTGATGAAGATGCTAGTTTTGACAAGGAATATAACTTTGATGCTGCGGAGATCGAGCCCATGATTACTTACGGGACTAATCCTGGAATGGGTGTTGGGATTACACAAAATGTTCCAACAGCTAGCGAGGTGGGGGCAAATTCCGAAAAAGAATTAGAGTCCTTTAACAAAGCACTTGATTATATGGCGTTTAATGTAGGGGAAACCATGATGGGGAAACCTGTTGATTATGTTTTTATAGGGTCATGTACTAATGCACGGATAGAGGATTTTAGGGAAGTAGCATCAATTGTAAAAGGAAGACAAAAAGCGGAAAACATCATAGCTTGGTTGGTGCCAGGTTCAAAACAAGTGGAAAAGCAGATTTTTGATGAAGGACTTGCAGAGGTTTTTGCCGAAGCAGGATTTCAAATTCGTCAACCTGGTTGTTCAGCTTGTTTAGCAATGAATGACGACAAGGTGCCTCCGGGAGCATATTGTGTAAGTACTTCCAATAGAAATTTTGAAGGCAGACAGGGACCAGGAGCAAGGACAATGTTAGCGTCTCCAATTACTGCAGCAGCAACTGCTATTGCTGGATTCATTGCAAATCCAGCGGATTTATTATAGTCAATAGACAGTATTAAGTACCACATTAAATTAAAAAAATGGAAAAGTTCAATACAATTACTTCATCGGCAGTGCCACTATCAACAGAAAACATTGACACCGATCAAATTATACCAGCACGTTTTTTAAAGGCAACCACGAGGGAGGGTTTCGGAGAGAATTTATTCAGAGATTGGAGGTTTGACGAGAACAATAATTCTCAGACAAGTTTTCCTTTGGAAGATCCTCAGTTTTCGGGAGAGATATTGGTAGCAGGAAAAAACTTTGGTTGTGGATCCTCTCGAGAGCATGCTGCGTGGGCAATTCATGATTACGGATTCAAAGTGGTAATTTGTTCGTTTTTCGCTGATATTTTTGAAAACAATGCGTTAAACAATGGTCTGCTTCCTTTAAGGTGCAGTGTCGAATTTTTGGCTAAAATATTTGCAGCGATTGAAGCGGATAGTAAAACCGAAATCAAAGTTGATTTGGCTAATCAATCTGTTGAAATTGTTGCTTCAGGGGAAAAGGAAAGTTTTGAAATTAACACATACAGGAAAGATTGTTTGATCAAAGGGTTTGATAATATTGATTATTTACTTTCTTTAAAAGAGGAAATTAAAGCTTTTGAAAAGGCATAATTGCAAGCAGTATTATTGAAAACTAAATTTTACATCATCACTTTTTTAATTTTTGCCTTTGCGTTAAATGCAAGCGCTCAATGTGCCATGTGTAAAGCTCAATTAGAAAGCAGTGATGGTGAGGTTGGTAATGGGATTAATTCAGGAATTTTATATTTGATGGTAATTCCTTATTTACTTTTGACTGCCATGGCACTGGTTTTCTTTAAGGGAAGAATTCGAAGTTCATTTAAGAATTTCTTCAAGTAGTGAATCAGGTTTAAATACAATCGAACAGAGTTTACTAATTTTACTCATCAAATTACTTACCTTCGTCGCCACTAAAATCATTGACTATTATGAGTGCGTTATCAGACAAAATTAAGAGAAAAGAGGCGGGGATAGTGTTGTACGGAATGACACCTCCTAAGGAGAATACTGAAATAACAAGGGTCGAAGAGATTGCGGGTAAGCACTTGGACAGGATAAGAAATTTGGACATCGACGGCATTGTGCTGTACGATATTCAAGACGAATCGAGCAGGAACGATGACGCTCGTCCTTTTCCATTTTTGCCAACGTTTGAACCTCAAAAATACAGCAACGATTTTTTATCAGGATTGGAATTACCAAAAGTACTTTTTCAGTGTGTTGGGAAACATACTGAAAGCTCTCTGAAATATTGGATGAACCAAAATGTTTCAAATGGTGATTTAGCTGTATTTGTAGGTAATTCGTCAAGTGAACAAAAAGTAGATGTGAGTATGAAAAATGCTTTTGATCTAAGAAATTCATTTGCTGATGCTATGCCTGTTGG
>JBLIAZ010000215.1:0-3915 GCA_047631875.1 Saprospiraceae bacterium | reverse complement strand
CAGGCTCTGGTGATATGTAACTAATTCGTGTACTCCATTATTTGGAAAAAGTTCCAAAAAACAGCATAAAATAATCAGCATATCACTATTAACCTCTAATACTCATTTTTTTTATTGATTCCCCGCTGTTCTACCTAAAGTACTTTTGTTAATCAACGATCTCCTGATTATCTACTTCGTAGGGGCTATGGGTTGTCCTAGTCCAACCCGAAATCGTAACGCGCAAAATAACAAATTGAACTTGACATGACTGTGTCGGACTAGGACAAGCCATAGCCCCTACAACGTAGATTTACCAAGCTTTGGGTTTATAATTTTAGAAACGGATTTACTTTTTAGGTAAAAAAGCGGGGAATCAAGTTTTTTTTTAATAAATGAGCGATTTAAAATTCGCAATAGCATCAATTATTGTTAGTTTTGCACACTGTTAATTTAAACAGATCAATGGCCAAAACCAAGTATATTTTTGTGACAGGCGGTGTTGCTTCTTCCTTAGGAAAAGGTATTCTAGCTGCATCTTTAGCTAAGTTATTACAAGCGAGAGGACTATCGGTAACCATTCAAAAAC
The DNA here is from genome assembly GCA_047631875.1 of Saprospiraceae bacterium. Classification (GTDB taxonomy): domain Bacteria; phylum Bacteroidota; class Bacteroidia; order Flavobacteriales_C; genus JBLIAZ01. The sequence goes on along the minus strand of JBLIAZ010000215.1, from coordinate 3,347 downwards.
TTGACCCGTACCTTAATGTAGATCCAGGAACATTAAATCCGTACGAACATGGCGAATGTTATGTGACTGACGATGGGGCTGAAACGGATTTAGATTTGGGTCATTACGAACGTTTTTTAAACCAACCAACTTCGCAGGAAAACAACATTACCACAGGGAAAATTTATTCCAATGTGATAAATCGAGAGCGTGAAGGAGGGTACCTAGGGAAAACAGTTCAGATTATTCCACACATTACCGATGAAATTAAAAAGAGCATTAAAAGTTTTGGAGACAAAGAGTTTGATGTCGTAATTACTGAAATAGGAGGGACAGTAGGGGATATAGAATCACTGCCGTACATTGAATCAGTAAGGCAGATGCGTTGGGAAATGGGAGACAACAGTTTAGTGATTCATCTTACTTTGTTGCCATACTTAGCTGCATCAGGTGAGTTAAAAACCAAACCTACGCAACATTCAGTTAAGAAATTGTTAGAATACGGACTGCAACCTGATTTACTTGTTTGTAGGTCGGAGCATTTTATTTCTCAGCACTTAAAAAATAAAATTGCAAGGTTTTGTAATGTTGAACCACGTTCAGTGATAGCCGCATTAGATGCCCCAACAATATATGATGTTCCTATGCTCATGATAGAACAGGAACTAGACAAAGTGGTACTTGAAAAATTAAACTTGGAAGTGGGGGAAGATCCGCCAATGGAAACATGGAGGAATTTTTTACAAAAGTTTAAAAATCCAGGAAGGACTGTTAAAATTGGGTTAATAGGAAAATACATTGAATTAAAGGATTCTTACAAATCTATCGTAGAGTCATTAATTCATGCAGGAGTTAGTAATGATGCTAAGGTAGAACTAGAATGGATTCATTCGGAAAACATCACTAAGGATAACGCATCACAAAAATTAGCTCATTTAAAAGGTATTTTAGTTGCTCCAGGGTTTGGGGAAAGAGGTATTTCAGGAAAAATTTCCGCCATTCAATTTGCTAGGGAAAACAAAATTCCATTTTTAGGAATTTGTTTAGGAATGCAATGTGCTGTGGTTGAGTTTGCAACAAACGTATTAGGATTGGAGTCGTCCTCAAGAGAAACGGACGACAAAACCCTTCATCCTGTAATTGACTTGATGGAAAGTCAAAAAAAGGAAACTAACAAAGGAGGAACGATGAGGTTAGGAGCTTATCCTTGTGAATTAAAGGAAGGCAGCAAAGCTTTTGAAGCGTATGGTGAAAAAAGCATCAGAGAGCGTCACCGTCATCGTTACGAATTTAACAATGCCTACTTAAAGCAGTTTGAAGAAAACGGCATGGTAGCCACAGGAACAAATCCTGAATCGACACTTGTGGAAATTGTAGAAATTAAGGATCACCCTTGGTTTGTGGGTGTACAATATCATCCGGAGTATAAAAGTACTGTAGCAAATCCACATCCATTGTTCGTTAGTTTTGTAAAAGCTACACTGGATAATTAAGTATAAGATATTTTTAAATAAGCTGAACATTAACAATCATGGATAAGAATCAAGTAACGGGTTGGGTACTCATCGTTTTAATAGTAATTGGCTTTGTGTATTTTCAAAGCAAGAGCGCGGAAGAACTAGCAATTGAAACAGCAGCGCAACAAGAGCTAGCGGACAAAGCAAATGAGGCCGAACAATCACAAGACACTGTGGCAAGTAGTACCACAAGTCAAACCGTAAATGCAACACCTGCCAGGGCATCGGCTAGCCCAACCGACACTGCAAATTCTAATTCTCAGTTGGATTCTTTGAAGGAAGTAATTATTCAACAACAGTTGCAAAGTCAATTTGGAATTTTTACTAGTGCCGTGCAAGGGGAAGACGAAGAGATTATACTGGAAAATCAAAAATTAAGGCTTTACATCAACACAAAAGGAGCGTACATCACTAAAGCAATAGTAAAAGATTACAGGAATTATGCTGACTACCATGATAACGTAGACGGTGAATTGGTGCTCTTTTCGGGAGATTCCTCGTACTATCAAATTAATTTCCAACATCAAGGAAGGGTTTTGAACACCCGAGATTTTTATTTCACTCCAACTGCTACTGATGGATTAATAGTAACTTCTGATAGTGGACAAGTCAGTTTAAAACTTAAGTTACTAAGTTCAAACGGCGGTTACATAGAATACGTTTATACCTTAAAAGGCAACGATTACATGTTGGACTTTGATGTGAACATTGTCAATTTGGATCGTGACATCACAGGAGCTAACAAAGCATTAGAGTTTGAGTGGGAACAAATTACGCCTCAGCAAGAAAAAAGTTTAGAACTCGAGCGTCAAAACGCCACCATATTTTATTATTCAGACGACGACGGTCGAGATTACCTGAATGAACGTTCAAACTTTAAAACAGAAACTCCAGAAGAAGCCCTGAACTGGATTTCATTTAAGCAACAGTATTTCTCCACCTTACTACTATCTAAAAACAGTAAGATCACAGGTGCAAACCTTGAGGTACAGTACAACGAGGAGGACACGACGTACGTAAAACATTTCGGAACGACTTTTCCTATCGAAATGTCATCGAATGTGAGTAACAAGTACGGTTTGTTCATGGGGCCTAATGATTATGACCTCTTAAAATCCTACGATCAAAAGCTGGAATCCGAGCTGAATTTAGGTTGGGGTATTTTTGGTTGGGTGAACAAATACTTTATTTATCCAGTGTTTCAATGGCTGTTGAGTGCAGGATTGGGAATTGGTATTGCAATCATATTATTGACTTTTTCAATTAAACTGGTGTTGTTTCCTATTACGTATAAAAACTTTTTGAGCTCTGCTAAAATGAGAGTAATCAAACCTCATTTAGAAAAGCTTAATGAGGAGCATAAGGATGCCGATCCAATGAAAAAACAGCAGGCCACCATGGCTCTGTATAAAAAGACAGGGGTGAGTCCACTTGCAGGTTGTATTCCAGCACTGCTTCAAATGCCTATTTTAATAGCACTGTACCGTTTGTTTCCAACAGCTATAGAACTACGACATCAATCCTTTTTATGGGCTGACGATTTATCTTCTTACGATTCAATTTTGGAATTGCCGTTCGAAATACCATTTTACGGTTCACATGTGAGTTTATTCACCATTTTAATGGCAGTATCCATGTTCTTTTACATGAAGTACAATCAACAAATGACACCAACAGCAGCAAGCTCAGGTGGTGGTGACATGCAGGCCGCAATCCAAAAAAACATGAAAGTCATGATGAATTTCATGCCAGTGATGATGTTGTTCATGTTCAACGGATTTGCAGCGGGACTAAGTTTTTATTACTTCCTAGCCAACGTCATTACTATTGGTCAAACACTTGTCATTAAAA
>JBLIAZ010000214.1:0-3921 GCA_047631875.1 Saprospiraceae bacterium | reverse complement strand
GGTAGTTAAGTCGAGTGCCGCGGCAGCTACAGTGTTTACTTTAGATGGCCAAATGTTTCCAATGGTCAATTGAAGGTCGTCTTTAGTAATTGTTTGTGCGTTTACTACACTCGCACCAGTTATAACAGCTGTAAAAAGTAAAAGTTTTTTCATGATATTTTATTTATTAGGTCGTTCAATATTCTTATTAGCCCTGCTAATATAGCAAAAAAAGAGATACGCTTTTTAATCTAAATAAAAAGAAGAGTATCAGATAAAGGGGAGTGTAACAGACTTGTCTAGTTTTTAGCAGAAGCGATTTCCATGATGAGGTTCGCGTTTTCTTCAAAAGCATTTCCTACCACTACGATGTCCGCACCCGCATCATAAAGTGACTTTGCCTTTTCAGCAGTTTTAACTCCTCCTCCCACTATAATTGGACAATCAACGGCTTTACGAGTAGCTGCTACCATTTTATCCGGTACAGGATTTAAAGCCCCACTTCCCCCGTCTAAAAACATCAATTTTAGCCCGAGCATTTCACCTGCCATGGCAGTGCACGCAGCAATTTGAGCTTTGTCTGCTGGAATAGGTGAAGTATTACTAATGTAGGATGCCGAGGTAGGTCTTCCGCTGTCAATCAACATGTAGCCTGTTGAGATAATTTCCAATTCACTTGCTTTCAAAATTGGAGCTGCTGCCACGTGTTTCCCTATGAGTGTTTCAGGGTTCCGCCCAGAAATTAATGATAGCAACAAAATAGCATCGGCTTTCCCATTAATTTGCTGTACTGTTCCTGGGAAAATAACGGTTGGTATGCTGCAGTTTTTTTGAATTACATCCAAAGCTTTGTCAAGACAGTCGTCGGCAATTAAGCTTCCTCCTAAAAAAAAATAATCAACGCCGGCCTTCACGGCAATAGATATTTTATGCTCGAGCAATGAAAAATCCAAATTATCAGGATCAATTAATACAGCTAATGATTTTTTATTAACCTTATGATTCTCAAGTATTTTACTATATATCGTGCTCATTAGGACACTAAAGTACCCTTTATTGGAAAACGAACAAGCAAAAGGATGCGTTTTATTTCGCTTTCTACTTTGATTATGAAGGGCTAGTTAGTAATTTTGCCGAAACAAATTTTAAAATCATGAGTGAAGTAGCAACAGAAAATTACAAGGTAGCAGACATTAGTCTTGCTGACTGGGGTAGAAAGGAAATATTATTAGCCGAGGCGGAAATGCCGGGTTTGATGTCCCTAAGGAAAGAATATGGTGATTCAAAACCACTAGCAGGATCAAGGATTGCAGGGTGTTTACACATGACTATTCAAACGGCTGTATTAATTGAAACATTAACTGCATTGGGAGCTGAGGTAACTTGGTCTTCTTGTAATATATTTTCAACACAAGATCACGCTGCCGCTGCTATTGCTGTGACAGGCGTACCTGTTTTTGCGTGGAAAGGATTAAGTGATGAAGATTTTGATTGGTGTATCGAAAAAACTTTAACAGGCTTTAAAGACGGTAAAGCACTGAACTTAATTTTAGATGACGGTGGTGATTTAACCAACATGGTTTTTGATAAATTTCCTGAATTAGTTGCTGACATCAAAGGTTTGTCTGAGGAAACAACTACTGGTGTTCACAGGTTGTTAGAAAGAGAGAAAAATGGAACTTTAGTAATGCCAGCAATCAACGTGAATGATTCGGTAACTAAATCCAAGTTTGATAACAAGTACGGATGTAGAGAATCTTTAGTGGATGGTATCCGTAGAGCTACTGATGTAATGATGGCTGGAAAAGTTGCTGTTGTTGCAGGGTTTGGAGATGTTGGAAAAGGTTCAGCTGAATCATTAAGAGGTGCAGGAGCAAGAGTTATTGTTACTGAAATTGATCCAATTTGTGCTTTACAAGCTGCAATGGAAGGTTTTGAAGTGAAAAGCATGGACAAGGCTATTCTTGAAGCAGACATTGTAGTTACCACTACAGGGAATTATAACATCATTGTTGGAAAGCATTTTGAAGCAATGAAAGACAAGTGCATCGTTTGTAATATTGGTCACTTCGATAATGAAATTGACATGGCTTGGTTGAACGAAAAGTATGGTTCAACGATGGTAAACATCAAACCCCAAGTGGACTTATACACCGTAGCTTCAGGAAATGAAGTGTTGGTATTGGCAGAGGGTAGGTTAGTAAACTTAGGTTGTGGAACAGGTCATCCATCATTTGTGATGAGTAATTCTTTCACTAACCAAACTTTGGCTCAATTAGAGTTGTGGTTAGATGCTGATAAGTATGAAAACAAAGTTTATGTTTTGCCAAAGCACTTGGACGAAAAGGTAGCAAGGTTACACCTAGAAAAAATAGGAGTTGAACTAGAAGTGTTGACGCCAGAACAAGCGAAGTACATTGATGTTCCTGTTGCAGGACCATACAAAGCTGATGCTTACAGGTATTAATATACAATTATAAAAAAAATGCTGCCTTTCGTAACGATGGGCAGCATTTTTTTTATTTGAATTTTTCGTAATTCGTGTTTTCAATCATGAAATATTTTATTTTATATGACTTACTTTGTGATTCAAGATTAATTAATTCGTTGATTTGTAGTGCATGAAAAGCATAGAATCTAAGGTGTGTATTGTCGGTAGTGGTCCAGCAGGGCTAGTTACTTCTTTGTTTTTAAGCAAGGACAAAATACCTCATTTATTGGTTGATAAAAGTGTGTTTCCACGGGATAAAGTTTGTGGTGAAAACATGGACGGAAGGGTCGCTTCGGTATTAAATCGAGTTTCCCCTGGCATCATTGACGAACTTAAAAGCAAAGGATTAGTAAAAGAAACTTGGGATTTTAACATCGTCTTACCAAAAGGCAAAGTCCCGATTTCATTTGGTAAAAATAATGCCCCAAGGTTGCTGACCAAAAGGATAGACTTTGACCATTTCCTATATGAAAAAGCGACCTCGTCAACTTATTGCGAAGTGCATGATGGGCTTGCGATCAATAATTATCGTTATGATGGTGACAGGATAGTATTTGAAGGAAAGGGTTTTGAAGTGACCGCTAGCATTGGAGTAATTGCATGTGGACACCAATCTAGCTTCCTTAAAAACAGGAAAGAAGAAGAGAAACTGTTTTTCTTTAACCGACTGTATTATAAAAATCAGACAGGATTCAAAGACAATCAAATTCAAACATATTATTTTGCCAAACCAGCCAAATGTTGCCTGTTAATTGTGCCATTACCTAATAATGAGTTCAATATTGACATTGGGATCAGTAAAAATGGATACAAAAATTTAAAAATTCGTCTGGAGGATTTATTACAAATTTTGATTGCAGGTGACAAGCATTTGAAAAAATGGTTTAACACAGCACAAGTAATAGACAAGGTTCGAGGAATTCATATACCTGTTGCTTCAAAATACAAGCATTTTTCAGACCGAAACATGGTGTACGTTGGTGGTGCCGCATTTTGCGTAAATCCAATAACAGGAATGGGCATTGGTAATGCCATGATCATGGCCGAAATTGCAGCTGGGGAAATTGCAGCTTGGATTAAAAAAGACAGTTTTTTAGCGGAACACACCCACAGTTACGAAATAAAGGCTCGTAAAAAATTAAGGAATGTTTTTGTCTTAAACGGGGCATTAAACCTGTTTTTTAGGAACCTTGAAACAGCCACCCCCTTTTTATTGTTTGCAGTCAAGTCGAAATATGTCATAAAAATACTTTCCACTTCTTCTTTGGTCAATAGCATCCGCAAGCCAACTTTTTATTTAAAAAAGCTATTCAATAGGGAAAAGTAAAGTGAATTTGTTTCAATTACTTTATTAATTTTTTACTCGTCACCCCTTCTTTGTTTTGTAGTACTATCACATAACTGCCATCAAGCACAGTACTTGTGCTGATAGGTTCTGCACCGCTCACAAC
>JBLIAZ010000213.1:0-3925 GCA_047631875.1 Saprospiraceae bacterium | reverse complement strand
TATTGCAGAGGTACGGGACACCATATCATCGGGTCAGATAGACTCATTAATGCAGTCGGTACGTGATAACCAAGAGAGAGATTCAGATAAAAACAAGATAATAGATACCTCTTTGGTCATTCAAAAAAAACAAAAATATCCTAAAATGGCAGGGTTGTTAAGCGCAATGTTGCCAGGGGCAGGGCAGGTTTACAATAAAAGTTATTGGAAACTAGCTGTAATTTATGGTGGAGCTTACTTGTTGGTCAGGAACATGGTTTTGTATAATAAGACACAGGAGTTTTACCATGGTGCGCTTATAATTCATAATCAAGATACGACCTCTGAGGTGATTACCTCTGACTTGACAAATTACGTAGACACATATAAAAATGTGGAGGATTACACGGATTGGACAGGGGAATCGTTTGCAACACTGGATGCAGGTGAAATTAAACTGAGGTTCGAGGATTATCGCTCAAATTTGGAAAACTTGTATGTATTCTCAGTAGTACTTTACGGATTAAACATCCTCGATGCTGTTGTCGATGCTCATTTAAAATCCTTTGATGTTTCGGATGATTTAAGCATGAAGGTTACTCCATCCGTGTTAAACCTGTCAGGAACGTACAGGGGATTAGGGCCGGCAATTAGCGTTAAGTTTTCCTTGAAGTAATCAATTATAGCAAGATATGATTAAAAAGGAAAAAGTAAAAGTAGTCATCGACAAACTCGAAGAATTGTACCCGGAAACACCTGTGCCATTGGATCATAAAGACGCTTATACTTTATTGATTTCGGTTTTACTTTCGGCACAATGCACTGATAAACGAGTAAATACAATCACACCATTACTTTTTGCAAAAGCTGATAATCCATATGACATGATTAAATTGTCCGTGGAAGAAATCAAGGGAATTATTCGACCCTGTGGGTTGTCGCCAATGAAATCAAAAGGAATTTTTGGATTGTCTAAAATGATTGTAGAGGAGCACCAAGGGCAAGTGCCTGATACTTTTGAAGCTTTGGAAAAGTTTCCAGGAGTGGGGCACAAAACAGCTTCCGTAGTAATGGCTCAAGCTTTTGGAGTGCCTGCTTTTCCGGTTGACACGCACATTCACAGGTTGCTGACGCGATGGGGTTTGACGTCAGGGAAAAATGTGGTACAAACTGAGAAGGATGCCAAAAGATTGTTTCCAAAAGAACTGTGGAACAAATTACATCTGCAAATTATCTTTTACGGTAGGGAGCATTGTCCTAGTCGTGGTCATAAGGTAGAGGAATGTTGGTTGTGTAGTAAGGTGCTAAAGAACCTCTAGTTAATGTACCCTATTCTGGCACATACCTCACATTAATTTTTCTGCTCTCTTCGAGTTTAACATCGTTATTTTCTGTTTCAAGAGTTGAGTTTGCGTTCTCTGTAGAAATTTTATTTTTTTCGTCATTGTTCTCTGTCAGCTTTTCTTCTGCGTTGGAAAGGGTAGAAGAAGTCAATGTTTCTTGATCCGGAGGGGTTTCTATGATTGCTGTTTCGATAATATCACCCGAAGAAACTGTAACTGGTGGTGTATTTCCTTCATGTGTTTTCACTTGTTGAATATCATCCGTGTTTTTATTGCCAATAATTTCCGTAGTCGCAAAGGCTAAAAACACTGTCATACCAACTGTAGCGCCCCAGATTGAAGCTACCTTTGCGTAGGAGGATTTAATAGTTTTGTATTCACTTATGACGTTGGAGAATTTTTTTCGAGCAAGTATGCTTTCGTCTGAAGGTTCTTTGTCTTTTATTTTGATTCTAATGTTGTTCATGAGTTGTTGATTGATGTTGTTCAATAATTTGACGGAGTTTTTTTACTACCCTATGTGTTTTTACTTTGGCATTTTCCTCGGTGATATTAAGTATTTCACCGACTTCTCGAAAGGGTCTTTTTTCAAAATACCGAAGTTCTAAAAGTTCTATTTCGTCTTTGTTTAATTTTCCTATTCCATTGAGTAGCATTTTTATTTGTTGCTCCCGTAATTTTGCATCTGTCTCATCCTCTTCCTGAATCATGTCACCTAATTGTTCAATGGGAACATGTACAGTTCGATGAGCTTTGTTTCTACGAAAGGCATCGTTCATTTCGTTGTATGCAATCCTGTACAGCCATGAGCTGAAGGGAAGGCCCTTGAATTTGTATTGGTGTAATTTATAGAGTGCCTTTGCGAATACTTTACTGACAATGTCGTCCGTCAAGTTTTTATTTTCCACACGCACCAAGATGTATTTGTAGATTGCAAGGAAGTACTTGTCGTATATTACGTCAAACCTTTGAGGGTTCTTTTTTGCAGCAACAATTTGTTGTTCTTCAGTGGCAATTTGGGATTTGCTTTGGTGGTACTTTGTGTTGGCGTAGCTCATTTAGTTCAGGTGGCTTAGTCAAGGTTCAAAAATATAACGTGTCAAAGCTGTAACGTAACAGATTTTAAAAAAGTATTTAAAACTATTTTTATTTTCTTTGAAATTATATTGATGACACAAGTTTTATATGTGTGTAAAAATATGGTATGAAGTAGATGAGGTATATTCAAGCACTTAATAAGAAAAAGCATTAAACATGTAAGACTGCAGCCAAAACTATTTTACGTGCACATAATACCATAAGCGGTGAAGGTCTTTTACTCTTCTTTGAATCTTTTTTTTCTAAACTTTTTGATGTGGTATTCAAAAAAGGAAACGCCAAATAAAACCAGTACCGTTAGGACAGTAACACCTATGGCGGCACCAAAGTGTCCAAATCCTGTTAAACAACCGACTGCAGCAATAATCCAGACCACAGAGGCTGATGTGATTCCTTGCACAACTTCTCCATTATTAAACATGATGCCAGCGCCTAGGAAACCAATTCCGGTCACAATTTGTCCTACTACTCGAGAAGAGTCAGTAGAATCTCCTATTAAAGACGAGGACAATGCAACAAAGCAATACGCACCAACACAAATTAAGATGCTTGTTCTAATTCCTGCAGGTTTTCCGAATAATTGTCGTTCCAATCCAATTACGAATCCACAAATTGTTGCCGTACAAATAGCTGTAATATTAAGTGGCTCAATGAATTCGTTGATCATAATCTAGGCAATAATATTACAAAGAAAACTTTAGTTCAACCCTACGGTTAATTTCTTTACCTTTTTGCGAGTCGGATTCCGACATAGGTTCATTGTTACCCATTGGAAAAACATTTACTTTTTCCATAGGAGCTTCTTTTGATATCAAATATTCTGATATTAGTTTGCCTAGTTTGGTTGACTCTCCCAATGATACTTCATAGTCATTGTTGTCATCATCAAAGTGTGCCGTAATGGTAAGTGTAATTCTTGGTTCTGCAATGATTTGCGCAGCACACCGGTCTAAAATATCTGTAGAAAAAGCATTAATTTCGTAGCCCTCTTCACCCTTAACAAATCTAACCGTTTGTGTCTTGAACAAATCAGCACTCACGATGTTTAGGGGACTCGTAGGACTTAAACTGATGTTGTTCACCACTTTGTGAATGTCCACAGTAGTTACAGCTTTTTCCTTTTCGCCTCTTTTTTTACGTTTAGGCCTTTTTTTCTTCTTTGGGGTAGCTTTCACTGGTAAGCTTAGAGCAAGTATATCTGAAAACTCATTGTATCCTTCCTTTATCACGGTCAACGTATAACTTGTATTTGAGACTAAAGGGATGAGGTATTCTCCGTTTTCGTCAGCACTTACTTCCGAGTAAGAGCCTGTAGCCTTGTTTGTGAATTTGATTTTACATGGTACAGCAATTTTTGTAGAACCGTCAATGACTGATCCTTTAACAATTGTTAATGGATCATTTTGTCCAGTAATCACATCGTAAAATGATAAATCAATTTGAAAAATATCACCTTTATTCTCAACTCTTTTTAAAGCTGAAATCCAACCAGTTTTCCCATCAGC
>JBLIAZ010000212.1:0-3929 GCA_047631875.1 Saprospiraceae bacterium | reverse complement strand
CACAGGTTCACATACTGTGATTTTTGATACTACCGGTCATCATGATCATTATTGTAATTACAAAGTAGATTTTTCGATTTCTTCGAATGATACAGCGAAAGTCCTGAACTCATTTGGTATAGCGTTAAATAAATGTTCCAAACCTTTTGTAAACGTTACGATGCCGTTCATGCGCAGGTGTTTTCCTGAGCAGATGATTTACATAAGTATAGAGAATAGTCCTAAAGCATACGACACTATTTTTGACGCGTTTTCGATTGTTGATCTTGACCGTCATATTTCGATTGACGGCTCTTCACATCCATTCACGCGGGTGAATCCTACTCAATATAAGTTTGAGCTTGGCGATTTAGTTCCGGGAGCGTCAACTAAAATAAGGTTAAGTACTACTTTATCCTGTGACGCTGTATTAGAGCAAACCTTGTGTATACACGCTAAGTTATATCCTGTTGATACTTGCTCATTGATTCAAGTGCAGCATATCGACTCAATAGCAACAGCTGTTAAATGTGATGTTCCTTGGGATAAATCATCTTTAAGTGTGGATGGTGAATGTATAAAAGACAGTGTGAAATTTACAATTAAGAATACTGGAGAATTGGGAGGAGGGGATATGCAGTGCACTTCAATGGTAAGGATACTTCTTGATGGAGAATTAGTTAGCATTGATTCTGTGAAATTGAAAGCTCAGGAAGTGAAGACTTATGTCTTTTTAGGAGAAGGACAAGCATGGAGGGTCGAAGCAGACCAGCACCCTTTACACCCTGGAAAAAGCAGGCCTAATAGCACAGTTGAATACTGTGCCAACCTAGGCAGATGGACCCCTGGATTGGTGGATATTTTCTCCATGGATGATGCTGGAGACCATATAGATGTTTTTTGTGGTCAAGTGCGAGGTTCCTACGATCCGAACGATAAGCAAGGAAGCCCAAGAGGAATAACGGACACTAATTTTATAGCCCCTAATTTATCTCTTAATTACTTAATACGTTTTCAAAACACTGGTAATGATACAGCATTTACTGTGGTTATAAGAGATACACTAGAACAGGATTTGAATCTTTATTCAGTAAAAACGGGAGCGTCATCCCATCAATATGATTTTAGAATTTATGGCAATCGAATTTTGGAATGGACATTCAATGAGATTTACCTGGTTGATAGTATTACAAATGAGCCTTTGAGTCATGGGTTTGTAAGTTTTCAAGTTGATCAGATGACGAACCTTTCAGATAATACTGAGATCAATAACAGGGTAGGGATTTACTTTGATTATAATGATCCAATAATTACAAATACAACATCGCATGTCATTAGGCGACCATCATACAAGGTTGTACAGGTGAACAATATAACTAGCCTTTCTGGGCAACAATGTAGCGTGTATCCTAATCCAAGTAAAGCAATCCTCAACGTAAAAGGGCCGTTTATTCAAAGCATCAAGTTAGTTGACATGAGGGGGAAAAATATTTACATAAATGACCATGTAAACGAACACCATGTGATAAGCGTGTCTAAGTTTTCAGTAGGGTTGTACAGCCTTATTGTTCAATTTAAGGATGGTTCAAGGAAGGGGTATAAAGTAGTGATACAGCATTAAAAACCTTTGTATTTAAAACTTTACTCTGTTGAATAATAGCCAATATAGCATGAAGTCTAACATCAAATACGCACTGTTTGGTTCATTGGTGATACTCATTGTATTTTCTTTTTTCGTGGATTTTTCAAAAGAAGAGTTACTCATGAACCCTCTTGTTGAAATTGGGGATTATGAAGATGCTCAAGTGTTTGGAAACAGTACTGGTGTTTTGGAGAAAAGCAAGAATGAGGTTTGTTTCACTTATACTTTAGGAGAAAAAGCGCCCTATCCTTATGCAGGAATAAAATTTAACAAAAAACCTTATTTTGATTTTAGCTCTAAGGATGTAATCACAGTTTTCACTAAAGTAAACAGTAAAAAAAGACTGCATGTTTTTTATTTAGTACAAGTAAACGACACTTTGGATAGAATTTTCAGATACTCCTTGTTGTGCCTTCCAGGAAAAGAATCGTATGAATTAGATGTGGATCATTTTATCACTCCGTCTTGGTGGTTCAAAAATAAAAAAGTAAGTGAGTCTGAGTTGCCAGATGCTGATTTAAGCAAAGTTGTTTCAATGAATATTGAAAACGACATCATGATACCTGTGGGAACACAAGACAAATTATGCTTTACTTCTATCCAGCTACGGAAAAACAATTTACCGGTATTTGTTGGATTGTTTATCTGTATGCTTTTATTTAATGGGTCGATCTTGTTATTGCAGGTGATTAACAAAAAAAAGCAAGTAGTTGTTTCATATAAAGCTCAAAATGTTACTGATTTTGATCAAGGTAAGTATTTGGAAAAGGAATCTCAAAGGGTAATGGATTACTTAAGTGACCATTATGATGATCCGGAGTTGACATTGAATAAAATGAGGAAAAAACTTGGCTTGTCTGAAAATAAGATTGCCTCCATAGTAAAAAAAGAATCGGGACTTTTGTACAAAAATTACTTACATAGTATTCGAATTTCCGAAGCAAAAAGGTTGTTGAAAATGTCAAATAGAAACATCAATGAGGTGGCCGTTTTGGTTGGTTATGGCAACATTTCTACTTTCAATAGGGCTTTTAAAAAGCTTGAAAACCAAACTGCAAGTGAATTTTTAGAGAATTTATAGTGTTGAAAATCAGCAGTTAATGTGTTTTGCCTATCCGGAATTGTGAACTGCACATGCTTGTTTGAGGATTTGAACTTACTTTGAATCACATCCTTAAAATATTTTTATGAAAAATTCAAAACAACTCATCTTAACATTAATCATTTTGTTAACCGTTACTGCTTCGATTGCTCAGCAAATAGTAGGGTATGCTCCTTATTACAGGAGCTATGCTAGTACCTTCGATTTTAGTAAGTATACGCATGTTCATTATTTTGCAATTTGGCCTGCCGCCGATGGTAGTTTTATATACCCTCAAGGGCAAGATTCCTTGTCCATGTTGGCACAATACAATTCCATAGCTAGTAAAGCTCAACCCCAAGGTGTCAAAATGGTCATTACATTTGGCGGGACTTCTGCCAACGGTTCTAAGCATTTTCCTGAGATGGCACAAGATCCTGTTGCTAGAGCAGCATTCGTTAGTAATGCAATAGAATTATGCAATACTTGGAACATAGACGGTATTGATGTGGATTGGGAATGGGAGGCTCACGAAGAATCTACTGAGCACAAAGACGCATACACAGCTTTGCTTACCGATTTAAGAGTGGTCACCACAAGTGCTGGTTTGTCTTTATCGACGGATGTTCCTGCAAGTTCGTGGTTTGGAGCAAATTCAGATGCTGATGCTGTAGGCCTGTGTGACTACGTTAATGTAATGTCATATGAGTACAATGGAAGTTGGGCACCAAGCGCTAAACATCACTCGCCTTTGTCTTCAACTATTTCCTTGGGTTTAAACTACTGGGAAGGAAGGGGTATAAGTAGAGGTAAACTGAACATTGGGATTCCATTTTATTCCTATCTATATTCAGGAACTACTACTCCTGGAAGTGTTTATACCGATGTGACAAAATTAAATTACGCTCAAGTAAAAGCATTGATTCTTTCCGGGTATACAGTAGTGGAGGATAACAATGCAGGAACATATTGCTATTCCGTTGCTGACAACAAAATAGTTTTTTATGATAGCCCAACAAACATCAACAATAAGTTTTCGTATGCCAAAAACAACAACTATTCCGGTGTTATCATATGGGAAATAGGTCAAGATGATAATCAAGAATTGTCATCGGCACTTACCTCTGTATTAAGTGTGTCCTCTGAGATTAATAAGAAAGATAATTTCGTATTGTTTCAAAAAGACACAGAGCTGATTATTCAGGTGCCAGGAGGGAGTTTTGAAGC
>JBLIAZ010000211.1:0-3940 GCA_047631875.1 Saprospiraceae bacterium | reverse complement strand
GCATCAAGGATAATCACCTGCATATTTTAATAGATGAAATGGTTGAACTTACTGGTACTGATTCAAAGAAGAAGTATTCAGGTAAGCTAAGAAGGGTAGTTGTTTGGGGTCAGAAAAATGAACAAACCATTGAAATTATTACCAACCAAACGTCTTGGACAGCAAACACTATTAGTGAGCTTTATAAGAGCAGATGGCAGATAGAAATGTTCTTCAGAGAGATAAAACAGGAACACAGGGGACGCTTTATGAATAAACTCAAAATACACTCGCAAAACCAATGGAATCAAGAGGGGGATTTGAAATGTAAAACGTTTAGGACGCTATTGGAAACGAATTACTAAACAGTAAAACGGTTACAGCTTGTGAACCAACTGAATGTACAGTGAAATCATGTCATCAATGTCCTTGATCGCAACTTTTTCATGTGGGGAATGTACATGGTCCTCAGCCGCTCCAATAAAGCACCAATCAAAGGGGTACGGGCTTTTTTGCAATGCATTCCCATCGCTTCCTCCACTACTTTCGACCTCCAACTGAAAATCAATAGCTGAGTCTTGCGCTATTTGTAACACCTTGTTTAAATATGTTTTTCTTGGAATCCCGGAATCTCTCATCGAAACGGCTACTCCATTACCATGTTGCACGCCAGAAGTCACCCACGTTATATCACAAACCAAAGCTTGTCGCACCTTGTATCTGTCGTATAATACTCTTGCTAATACTTCTGCATTACCACCTCCTGTTTCTTCGTAACAAGAAAACGCAAGGACACCGTCTCGCATGGTTTCAGCCAATTTTAACGCTACAAAAACACCTAACCTGTTGTCCAAATACGGAGATTGCACATGCGATTCATCTTCAATAAAATTCTCTTGGTACGACAAACAAGTGCCCCTATCGATGCTCCTGTTATACAAGTAAGATATAGTTCCCTCGTCATCAACATCGAGCCTACATTCTATTTCAGAAACACTGTCTTCCCCGACTAAAATTGCTCCAGAACTTGCCGATGGTCCACCAATTTTAATCAAGTTAGAACCATAAGCAACAGAGTATCCCACTGTATCCATATGGGAAAACACTGCAACTCGTGGCTCTCCAAAGACTAATAATACCGCATCTTGAATTTCATCACCATGGACGACAACAGGCTTAAACTTCCATTCGCTGGAATGCTTTTTAACGTACGATAAAATAAATGATTTAACGCGAGACTCATCTCCCGACACGCCCTTGATTGCACAAAGTTGCTTCAATAGCGATAAGTCCATGTTAAAATATTACGGGATTAACCTCCGATATTATGAGCAAGTTCTTTTGCTTGGCTTACCCACAAAAGCTTTGATTCCTCTACTTCATCATCATCACAGTGGTCAGTAATTACAAGGGCTACATCTCCAGTAATACCATCTACCTGAATTCTGAGCTCAAAAAACACATCTTCACCTTCGTCCTCCAACCACCTGAATTTAATGTGGCTGTTATCTGATTGATCTAATATTTCAGCTCTTTGTTCAGAATCTTCCCACTTAAACACAAAAACTTTCCCGCCTCTTTCGAGGTTGACATCGTCACAAAACCATTCGGATAACCCACTCGGAGTTGCAAAAGCTTTATACAAAATACTTACGGAAGATTTAACTGGATATTCTATTTGAAACTGAACCATTGTTGCATTTTTTATGATGCGTGCAATGTAATAATAAATTACAGTAATTAGAAAACTACCAAGAGGTTTATTTAGTAATTTTTAATCTTGCTTGAGCTGCCACTGAAATGTTGGCAAAATCTTTTTTCAAAAACTTATAATAAGCACCAATTCCAATCATTGCCGCATTGTCGGTACAATATTCAAATTCAGGCAAATAAATACACCAGCCTTCTTTTTGTTTTTTTTCTAATCGCATCCGCAAACCACTGTTTGCACTTACCCCTCCAGCTATTGCAACCTCCTTAATCCCTGACTCTTTTACTAAAAGATCTAATTTACTAAACAGTACGTCCAGAATGGCTTTTTGAACAGAAGCACAGATGTCATTTTTATTTCGGTCGATAAAAGAATTATCCAACCTCATCTGTTTCTGCAAAAAATAGAGCACCGATGTTTTTAATCCACTGAAACTATAATCGTATCCCCCTACTTTTGGTAATGAAAACGAGTAAGCAAGGGGATTCCCTTTTTTTGCCAACCCGTCAAGTACTGGCCCTCCGGGATAAGGCAAACCCATTATCTTTGCAATTTTATCAAATGCTTCTCCTGCTGCGTCGTCAATGGTTTCACCACGCACAATAAATTGATCAGTAGACTTCATTTCCACCAATTGGGTGTGCCCACCAGAAACAGTCAAACAAATGAAAGGGAAACTTGGTTGCGGTCGATCTGAATCAATGAAATGTGCCAAAATATGAGCCTCCATATGATTTACAGTGATCAAAGGAACGTCAAGAGCTAAAGCCATTGATTTTGCAAACGAAACACCTACTAACAAAGACCCTAGCAAACCTGGACCTACAGTAAAACCAACAGCATCCAACTGTTTCAACTCCACACCTGCCTTTTTTACAGCTAAATCAACTGTTGGCACCATGTTTTTTTGATGAGCTCGGGAAGCGAGTTCGGGCACCACTCCACCAAACTCTTCGTGTACTTTTTGAGTGGATACTACATTTGACAAAACTTCTCTCCCTCGAAGTATGGCAACAGAGGTGTCATCACAAGAAGACTCGATAGATAGTATCAAAGGGGTTTCATTCATCACATCAAAAATAATTAGAAGTGAGTAACCTACAAACTCTTTCTCATTTTAGTTTGCCTCTCTAAAGCTAAGTTCAATCACTGGATATTTATTACTTTTAACATACTTAAAAAAACACAAAGGTAAATGGGAATTAATTCGCTTATAACATTGTGCTCAGACTGGATGATGACACACTTAGGTGACGGCGAACACTTGATTGATCATAAATACATCACAATTTCTGTTATTGCTCTTGCAATTACATTGTTCATCACGGAATTAATCACCATTGACTTAGTATCACTGCTAGTGATGGTCATTTTGATTTTAAGTGGAGTTATCACTCCCGAACAAGGCGTTGAGGGATTTGGAAACAACGCTACTATTACCGTTGTTTTCATGTTTATTTTAAGCGCCACAGTCTTAAAAACAGGCAGTTTACAATATTTAGCACATAAATTATCTAATACTTTTAGGTACAACTATAAGTTAGGTATGGTATTGATGATGGTTCTCATTGCAACAATTTCTGCTTTTGTAAATAACACACCTGTTGTAGTAATATTTATTCCCGTGATTATTCAAATTGCTCACGCCTCAGGACAAAGCCCAACAAAAATGCTTATCCCCTTGTCGTTTGCCTCAATTTTTGGAGGGACATGTACTTTAATTGGTACGTCCACTAATATTTTGGTTTCTGGAATAGCTGAAAAATCAGGACTGGAAGGGTTTGGAATTTTTGACTCCATGGGTATGGGACTGATTTTCGTAGTAGTAGGAATATTATACATGACTTTTATTGGAGACAAGCTATTGCCTCAAAGGGCGATAGAAAAAGATTTCGATGCAAAATTCAATGTTAGTGACTATGTAACAGAAATCGAACTTCTTGAAAATGCAAAATCGGTCGGCAAGAAAATCATGGAGTCTGCCTTAGTTAAAGAATTGGAAATGGACATTATCAAAGTAACAAGGGGAACCTCGGTATTTGCTTTACCTCAAGGAGATTTTGTGTTACAGGTGGGAGATCTAATTAAAGTAAAGAGCAACATTGAAAAAATAAAAACCTTGAAAAACAGGGTGAAAATTAATGTAAATCCATCTGTAAAGATTGGCGGAAACGACCTGCAAGGAACTAACTCAACCATTTTAGAAATGGTAATGACTGCTGGAACGGATGCTTCAGGGAAAACACTGAA
>JBLIAZ010000210.1:0-3982 GCA_047631875.1 Saprospiraceae bacterium | reverse complement strand
AAAAGACATTTTGTTTTTCAAGAACTTCCTGAAGAAATGAACCATTGGTCTGACGTGTATTTCATCGACAATGCTTTGAAAACTAAAGAGACAAAGGATGAGCGAAAAAAGTATTTTAAATCCTTCCAGAAAGCATTCAAATCATTTGTAAAAAATGAATTAAAAGAGGAGAAAAGGCTCATATTAGAAAAACTTGAAGCTTACGATTCTTCCTTGTTGAAAGATGGCGTAATAAATCAGTCAACTTACACAAAGCTTCTTGCAAAGGGAGGTTACCCTTGTTTGTTAAATGGTGAAATTGTTGATTCGTACACGTTTGAACGTGACTACTATTTCATGGTTGGTGACAACCGTCACAATTCAGGTGATTCTCGTTCATGGGGGTTTGTGCCGGATGACCACGTAGTAGGAAAAGCTGTATTCATATGGTTGTCATTGGATCCAGATGAGGAATTCTCCTTAGGAAACATCGTTAATAAAGTCCGTTGGGGTCGGTTGTGTTCTTTTGTGAGTAAGGATGGCGTGAGTAACTCTTACTTTATTTACTTTCTAGTCATAGGATTTGGAATATGGGGATACGGCAAATACAAAAATAAAAAATCAGCAAAAACTGAGGATACAATAAACGACTAATGAAAGCGATTTTCCCGTTAACATATCTGGGTCCAATTTCTTACTACGCAAACATGCTTCAGTTTGATGAAGTCTTGATTGAAAAAAACGAACATTTTATTAAACAGTCATATAGGAACCGTTGCGACATCATTGGAGCGACAGGAAGCTTATCCTTGTCTGTGCCCACATTCAGGAAAGGGCGTGATAAAACAATCATTGACAAGGTGGGTATTTCCAATGACAGCAAATGGCAAACTTTACATTGGCGGTCAATTAGCACGGCTTATCGCTCCTCTCCTTATTTTGAATACTACGAAGAGGATTTTGAGAACTTCTTTCTAGAGGCGAAAACCAATTTGTTTAATTTCAACCTAGAATTAACCAAAGTGATATTGAAGCGATTAGGAATCGACGTTAAATTTACAATGACTTCGGAATTTATTTTACACCACGACATTCCAGATTTTCGCCCAAATTATTCTCGGAAATTTCCAGACAACAACGTATATCCCAGGTACATTCAAGTTTTTGAAGATCGTGTAGGATTTCATAAAAACTTAACAATTTTGGATTTGCTTTTTAACCAAGGCCCATCCAGTATCGAATACCTAAAAATAGTTGAGCTTAATCCAATTGCTGTATAGAAGCTAGATTAGCCAAGTCGACAAATTGCGCAACAGTTAATCTTTCTGGGCGAAGGTCAAATATTTCATCCTGTAAGGTTTCAGGAGTAAACAAGCTCCTAAGTGAATTCCTAAGCGTTTTTCTGCGAGTATTAAATCCTTGCTTTACCACTTTGAATAGCATAGGAATATCACAAGAAGGGTCTTTTTCCAATCGAGTAAGTCTGAGTACTCCGGACTTGACTTTTGGCGCTGGCTTAAATACTTGAGGTGAAACAGTAAACAAATACTCAGCCTTGTAAAATGCTTGTGTCAAAACACTGATTACACCGTAAACTTTATTTCCTGGACCTTCGCAAATACGTTGGGCTACTTCTTTTTGAAACATGCCGCACATTTCAGGGATTTGAGTTCTGTTTTCAATGGTTTTAAAAACTATTTGAGATGAAATATTGTAAGGGTAATTTCCAATCAAAGCAAAGCTGTCGTTGAAACAAGCATTAATGTCCATTTTTAAAAAATCTTCACCGAAAACCTCTAAGTTTTGATAATGTTCACTCAAGTAGCTTACCGATTCCGTGTCTAGTTCCACTGCCTTTACGTTGTGCTCAGGGAACCCATTGATTAAGTATTTTGTAAGGACTCCCATTCCAGGACCAATTTCCAAAATGTTTTGATAACGAGAACTATGTTTTAGAGACATTGCAATTCGTTCAGCAACAGATTCGTCTTTTAAAAAGTGCTGCCCTAAATGTTTTTTTGCTTTTACCTTTTTCATGAGTTCAATTTCAAAAGTAATTAAACGATTTGGCTTTCAACATCAACTGTTGATAAATAAAGGGAGTAGCTGCGTAATCAAGCCTTTTATATTTATAATTTTACTACCAAATAGCACATTCAATAAATTATGGCGGAGTATACCGAAGACAATATTCGTTCACTTGATTGGAAGGAGCATATCAGGTTGCGTCCTGGAATGTACATTGGAAAGTTGGGCGACGGTTCACAACCAGACGATGGGATTTATATTTTACTGAAAGAAGTCATTGACAACTCCATCGATGAATTTGTGATGGGTAATGGAAAAATTATTGAAGTTAAAATTCGAGATAAAAAAGTATCTGTTCGTGATTATGGAAGAGGGATTCCGCTGGGGAAAGTAATTGATTGTGTTTCAAAAATAAATACCGGTGGGAAATACGATTCCCGAGCGTTCAAAAAAACTGTAGGATTAAATGGAGTAGGGACAAAAGCAGTGAATGCTTTGTCCGCCAGTTTTGAAGTGACTTCAATTCGAGATGAAAAACAAAAACATGTTTTGTTTGAGAATGGTGAAGTAAAAGAAGACGATGATATACAAGGATCTAGTAACAGAAAAGGAACAAAAATAACCTTTGTTCCAGATGAAGAGATTTTCAAAAAGTACCAATACAGGAATCAGCATGTGGAAAACATGTTATGGAACTACGTTTATTTAAATCCAGGATTAACTATTTATTTTAACGGTGAAAAGTTTCAATCTGAGAATGGGTTAAAGGATTTACTGGAATCCAATTTGAGTGCTGAGGCTTTGTATCCAACCATTCATCTGAAAGGATATGACATTGAAGTAGCAATTACTCATGCAAAAAAGTACGGAGAGGAGTATTACTCTTTTGTAAATGGTCAACATACTACGCAAGGGGGGACGCATCAAGGTGCATTTAGAGAAGGTGTGGTAAAGACCATTAGGGAATTCTTTAACAAGAATTTTGATGCACAAGATGTGAGGCAAAGTATCGTTGCAGCAGTTTCTGTAAAGGTCATTGAGCCCATCTTTGAATCCCAAACAAAAACAAAATTAGGTTCTAATGAAATTGAGCCTGGAGGAACTTCTATGAAAGCATTTGTAGGTGACTTTTTAAAAACAGACCTAGATAATTACCTTCATAAAAATCCAGATGCAGCCGAGAAGATTTTAAGAAAAATCCAAAGTGCAGAGAAAGAAAGAAAAGAACTTTCAGGGATAAGAAAATTAGCTAGAGAGCGTCAAAAAAAGTCAAATCTGCACAACAAAAAGTTGAGAGATTGTAGGGTGCACGCTCAGGATGGAAAAGAAAACTCTAAAGACACCATGTTGTTCATTACCGAGGGTGATTCAGCTTCAGGTTCGATTACCAAGTCTCGAGATGCAAACACGCAAGCGGTCTTTAGTTTAAGAGGTAAGCCCTTAAACTGCTACGGGTTGACAAAAAAGATTGTGTACGAGAATGAAGAGTTCAATTTACTTCAAGCCGCATTAAATATAGAGGATTCGGTGGATGATTTGCGGTATCAAAAAGTAGTAGTTGCTACTGATGCTGATGTAGATGGTATGCACATCAGGTTGCTGTTGATCACGTTTTTTCTCCAGTTTTTCCCTGAGGTAGTTCAGCGTGGACACATGTTTATTCTTCAAACGCCATTGTTTAGGGTAAGAAATAAAAAAGAAACAAGATATTGTTATTCAGATGAAGAGCGCCAGGAAGCAATTGCAGCATTGGGGAAAAACCCAGAAATAACAAGGTTTAAAGGGCTGGGTGAAATATCTCCAAACGAATTCAAAGAATTCATTACTCCAGAGCAAATTAAATTAGACCCTATAGTGATAGGGAAAGATGCTAAAATTGATGAAATGTTGTCTTTTTTTATGGGTAAAAATACACCAGATAGACAAAAATTCATCATCGACAACTTACAGGTAGAAGAGGATTTGGGAGAATTGA
>JBLIAZ010000209.1:0-4066 GCA_047631875.1 Saprospiraceae bacterium | reverse complement strand
CTCCCCAACGAGAATGGGGGTCATTTAATAATCCCGTGCTTAAATCAACCCCTGCAGACAAAGTTCCTCCCTGGGTGTCATAATTATATGGCCCTCTTTCTTCCGGAAAATAAGATACATCAAGGGTTAATAAATTCAGTGCTTCACCAATGGCTAAACTTCTGTTTGGAAACAATTCACTTTGTGGAATTGTACGCATGTAATGGTTAAACTGAATTCTTTCATTATCAACAATGTGCGTAGGAGTATTACTTTGGTTGTCGTAAAATATAGGATCCACATTGTACCAAGCCAATTTTGCCCGGTTAAATCCATAGTCTAATGAATCTGTTAAATTACCCTCAGGCCATTCTCCGGTTTTAGCTTGTCCTTGTGGGGTAGATGCCAAAATCCAGGAACTCCTGTCTTTTACAGTAATGTTGATTTGTCCAGCTTCAAAATCATCAATGTAAGTAAGCGCCTCTCCTTCGTTCTCAATAGCACTCGGTGAGCCCGGAATCAATTGAGCGAATTCAGCAGTAGCCTCTATTTTACTTGTTGCTTTAGTGTCTATGAATGGGATTTTATCTACCAATTTTGTTAAATATGGACTCTCGACAGCATAGTTAGTATTAAGTCCCCAAATGGTGTTCGAAATAGGTTCGTCACCTTGATTCGTTTTGTTTCTCAACGGGCTTTCCGACAATTTAAAAATGGTTGCTCCGACAGTCCAGTCCTTTGACATTTCATAATCCAAGTGGGTTCCAAATAACGTTTTGTTGGTTACCGCAAACAAAGAATTATTTTCCACATCCACTTTTATAGGAGTATTCGAATTCAGTATGCTTTGATTCAAAATAGTGACCTCGGCGCTGTTATAATCCACTCGGTAGTCAACTCCCTCCACCAATTGTCTTCCTCCAGCTGTTACTGTCACAGCCCCTTTTGGAATGTTGAACGCATTCAATCGAATACTGGAACTTTTTGATTCAAAACGCACCATGACTTTGAACCTGTTCTTGTCTGGGAACTCGTTTTTTGCTTTCCATTTTGGCACCGTGTACAAGCTGTCAAAAACATACACATTGGATACAGCCTCGTCGTCAATTTTTGACCGCATAAAAGAACCAAAAGGCTCGTTCACAGGGAAATAAATCCTGCCATTTTTCAAGCGTACAGTAAGGCCCTCGATGATGTCATACCGCCCATCTGGAACAGTGTTCAGTTGAGGGTCAAGTTGGTCCATGTTCAGCAATTCTAACCACCTGATTGGATTGTCACCTTCGTTCCCAGCAGGCAAATAATTGATGTCGTTGTTCGTTTTTGGGTTGGTGTAATAAATGTCAATATCCAAAGTAGCAGGGTCAATACCATACTGCCCCGTGCTGTATACATTTTTCATCATCAAAGTCCACAACGGCAGTTTAGTGTTGTTTACTTGAGTAGATTTTAATAATTTCAAAAACAAAGTGTTGTTGATGTCGGAAACGTCAGTCGAAAACTCCCCCACTTGTTTCGGATGTGTTTCTCCCGGTACAGTATACTCATACGCTACTGCAAGCACCTCGTTGTCTTGCACTTTCCTGTTCAATGAAATATACCCCAACTGAGAATGATAAGTGTATTCATTAGGGTCAAGCTTCCTAGCGTTTTCTATCTTTTCGAAATTCACACCAGCCTCATACCCAAAGGAACTTATCAGTTGACCGGAAGCCGTTACGAAATTTCTTGCAGATGGATCACTGGACACCTCAGCATACAAGTTGTTACTGTTGTTATTTGGATACAAAGACGAAATGTTTGGTACCAGAGCAGGATCATAAGTTTCCCGTTCAGCAATATCCATTAAGGCAATGATGTTCCTAGCGTCAGGATTGGTGTTCACCCCAATGTTAGTAATCCATACTTCCATCCTGTTAATTTGAATGGTCGATTTCACTACAGGTAAAGAAGCCATTGAGCTGTCATACCCATTGTAAAAATATTGAGCTAAATAAAAATGACGGTTATCATCGTAATTATCCGCTGTCAATTCCACGGTCTTCTTTTGAACTCCTCCAGTAATTTCTTGTGATTGTGTTTGACTTTTTTGCTGAGACAAAATGGAGGTCATCCGTAATTTACCGAACTGCAAGGTACTTTTAATACCAAATAAACTTTGAGAACCTCGAATCAACGAGGTTTTAAGAGGCATGCTGACATGACCTAACTCTATTTTTTTAATTATTTCATCCTCATCACCTTCGTACTCTAATTTGATTTGATTTTCAAAATCAAAACTTGCTTCGGTGTTGTAGTTGGTACTAATTTTTAACTTTTCCCCAATAATTCCTGTAACGTTAAGTTGAATTTTTTGATCAAAATCGAAATTTGTAGTTCGCTGGTCTTCCACTCTGATCAGTGGATTCTCAGTTTTTTGAGACGTGACACCAAAAATAAGTTCGGCAGCTCCTTGAGGTTTTATTTCCACAAAGTTAGAACCAAAAATAGAGTTGACCGGTTTGTTTAAATCAATCGGAGCATTAATGCCTGGGTCGTCTTGTTTTCCTTCGTTTGCTTTTTCTTGCCAATAATCTTTTTCAGCTTCTTTGTTTTTTTCATCCCAAAAATCTTCGAACCCAACGCTGCTAGGTGCTTTGTAATCCTCTCCAGCTATTTCCTCTTTGACAACGTAACGCTGTAATTCTTCGTCATAAACCACCGTTTTTTTAACGTTCTCCGGTGACTTTAACTGCACAGCATCTCCCTGTCTTGTGCTGTCCGCTTTCACTCCCGATTGCCCCAAAACAGCCGCACTGCTAGATATAAAAGCAAGCACAATAAACAAGTATTTAAGTTTAAAGTTCAAGTTTTACAATTGCTTTAATGCCTCTTTTACAAGGCCTTCCACGCTTAAATCTGATTGTTTGACTAATATTTTTCGGAGTACCTTTTCGGCTGAATCCTTTTTGAACCCCAAGGCCAATAACGCAGACAAAGCTTCGGTTTGCGCTGTGTTTTGAACGGGAATTTCTAGGCTTTCAAATGCTCCGTCCTTGCTGATTTTATCTCGTAAATCAAGGATAATACGTTCGGCCGTTTTACCACCGATGCCCTTTACACCTTTTAAAGTAGCTATGTCAGAACCTGTAATTGCCACAGCAATTTCTGTTGGACTTAACGAAGAAAGCATCATCCTAGCTGTACTCGCTCCCACTCCACTCACCGAAATTAATTTCCTAAAGACTTCCCTTTCGGCTACCTCAAAAAACCCATACAAGGTATGTGAATCTTCTTTTACCGCTAAATGAGTAAACAATTTACACGCCTCGTCGTTACCTACTTTCGAAAAAGTATTCAAGGAAATGTTAATGTAATAACCGACTCCAGCAGCTTCAATAACCACGTGGGTAGGGGATTTCTCAATTAGTCTTCCGTTTATATGATTGATCATTTTGTCCTACTTTTAATGCTTTTTTATCACGGTTTTACTTAAAGTAAAATTCATGATTTTTTAGCAGCGCTAAAATAAAAGTAACAAACGGAAAAATAGGTGTTTTATTACTGAAATAAGGGATTTATTAAAGAAAGTTAATTCCTTCGTAATCATTTGTACCCAAAGCAGATAGCCTCTATGCTTTTTCTGCTTCCAAAACTTGGGCATTTACCACAGCTAATGTTGCCATGTTAGCTATCTCCCTGACCGAACTTCCCATTTGCAAGACGTGGACTGATTTATCCATCCCTAGTAAAATTGGTCCTATCACATCGTCTTTCGTGATTTCTTGAATTAGCTTGTAAGCAATGTTTCCTGAGGACAGGTTTGGAAAAATCAAAGTGTTTGCCGACTTATTTCCAAGTTTAGTAAACGGAAATGACTCGTTGAGTAACTCCGAATTCAACGCAAAGTTTCCTTGCAACTCCCCATCCACTACAATTTCTGGATAATCCCTGTGTAATATTTCCACCGCTTTACGAACCGTTACAGCCTCTGGACTTTTTGAAGAACCTAAATTGGAATAACTTAACAAGGCTATTCTTGGCTTGACATTGAACTGTTTCACTGCTTTATAACTGATCACAGTGATGTCCACCAAGTCCTGAGCAG
>JBLIAZ010000208.1:0-4077 GCA_047631875.1 Saprospiraceae bacterium | reverse complement strand
TCTCCTTAGTACGTGCCGATCCAAAGACTGACACACAAGGTCCTATCTTAGACATTTTCTCATAAGCCACCACAAATTCAGACATGATTTTAAAGATTGCCCACGAATCATTACTTTTTCGCTCGGCCCAACTTTTTTGTTCAAATCCTCTTTCTATTTTTTTTGACATAATTATCAGTTGTTAAATTCCTTAGCCACGTATTTTGCTGTTAAACTTTTCTTGTTTTTAATTAATTGCTTCACCGTTCCTTGTGACAATATAAAACCTCCTTTCTTCCCTCCTTCAACTCCTAAATCTACTACATAATCTGCAGATTTAATCACGTCGGTATTATGTTCTATCACTATCATCGTGTTTCCTTTATCAACAATCTTGTTCACGACCTTTAACAGCACATTAATGTCTTCAAAATGAAGTCCTGTAGTCGGTTCGTCTAAAATGTAAACGGTCTTTCCTGTGTCTTTCTTATGTAATTCCGACGCTAATTTAATCCTTTGAGCTTCACCCCCTGACAATGTCGTGCTTGGCTGGCCCAGCTTAACGTAGGAAAGACCCACATCGTTCAATGCGTTTAACTTCCTCGAAATACTCGGGTATGCTTCAAAAAAAACAACTGAATCCTCTATTGACATGTCAAGTACTTCAAAAATATTTTTGCCTTTGTACTTCACTTTTAACACTTCCTTATTATACCGCTTTCCTTGACAAGATTTACAACCCACAAAAACGTCAGGTAAAAAATTCATTTCAACCACCTTCACTCCTGCCCCTTTGCACTCTTCACACCTTCCTCCTTTTACATTAAAAGAGAATCGCCCAGCACTAAATCCTAAAATTTTTGACTGAGGCAGCAAGGAAAATAGCTTTCTTATATCCGAAAAAACACCTGTATAAGTGGCAGGATTTGACCGTGGTGTTCGCCCGATTGGAGACTGATCAATTTCAATCACTTTATCAATGAATTCAAGACCTTTGATGCTTTTATACTGCAATGGTACTTGTGAACTTTTATACACGTAATTGAATAACAATGGTGACAACGTTCCTTTTATCAAACTGGATTTCCCACTACCCGAAACACCAGTAACACAGGTCATCACACCAAGTGGTATCGATAATTTTACCTTTTTTAAATTGTTCCCGCTTGCTCCTTCTAAAATAATTTTTTCACCACTTCCTTTCCTTATTTTTTTTGGAATTTCGATCACTTTAATCCCTTTCAAGTACTGATAAGTCAAAGAATTCAAGTTGGATAATTCCTTCGCTTTTCCTTGATCAATTATTTCACCCCCATTGACTCCTGCGAAGGGACCTACGTCTATCACATGGTCAGCTTTTTCCATTATTTCTTTGTCGTGTTCAACTACAATAATTGAATTGCCATTGTCCCTCAATTTTTGCAATGCTTCAATCAATTGTGTATTGTCGTTTGGATGTAAACCTATGCTTGGTTCATCCAAAATATACAAGACGCCTACTAACTTAGCTCCAATTTGAGATGCTAATCTTATTCGCTGGCTCTCTCCTCCTGAAAGCGTTTTAGAAGTTCTATCAAGGGATAAATAATACAGTCCGACATCAAGTAAAAAATCCGTTTTTTCCTTGACTTCTTTTAAAATTTCATCAGCTACGATTTTGTGATGAAGTGCCACATGCTCTGGTGCAGTGGCTAACCATTTTGAAAAATCAGCCAAATCCATTTTAGCTATTTCCGATATGTTTTTTCCTCCTATTTTGAAATGCAGTGAAATGTCATTCAATCGTTCGCCATTGCAGCTAGTGCACTCCGACTCTTTCATATACAGTTGAATCCGTCGTTCTGCTCCAGAAGAATATTCCGTTTGCTGTTTTAAATAACTCAAGATGCCGTCGAACTTGGATTCAATGTCAGGAAGTGAATCTCCAAACAACAACTCTTGAACAAACGAAGGATCTAAAGACTCAAATTTGGCATTTAAATCTTGTCCGTGTTGCTCAGCTAATTCAGCAATTTTATTAAAAATAAAATTGCTCTTTTTTGAACCTAATGGCAGTATTGCACCTTTATTTATTGAAATATTCTTATTAGGAACCACCTTTTTTTCATCAAAAGAAAAACTAACACCCAACCCTTTGCATGAAGGACACGCACCATACGGACTGTTAAAACTAAAATTATTTGGCTCAGGCAAATTGTAAGATATTCCGCTCGTAGGACATGACAGGTGCGTACTAAAAAAATGAGAATCTAACTTCTCATCAAGCACTAGCACGGCCCCATCCCCCTTACTTACAGCGTCCTCAATGGAAGACTTAAGCCGTGATTTACTCTTGCTGTCCACTTTTATCCTGTCAATGACAAGTTCAATGTCATGCATCTTATAACGGTCGATTTGCATTCCTTTTTCGAGTTGCAATACCTCCCCGTCAATTCGCACTTTTGAAAACCCTTGTTTTGCCAACTTTTCAAACAATTCTCGATAATGACCCTTACGTCCTTTTACCAATGGCGACAATATCGTCACCCCTTGATTATCAAATAAGGAAATAACTTTATTAAGAATCTCTTTGGTACTGTGGCTCGACATTTGCTCACCTGTTTCAAAACTGTAAGCCTTCGACACCCTTGCAAAAAGCAAACGCAGGTAATCGTATATTTCTGTAGTTGTTCCCACAGTGGAACGAGGACTTTTAGTTGTAGTTTTTTGTTCAATGGCAATCACGGGACTTAACCCCGCAATGGATTCCACATCTGGTTTTGATAAACTTCCTAAAAATTGACGAGCATATGCGGAAAAACTTTCTATATACCGTCGTTGACCTTCGGCAAAAATGGTATCAAATGCCAATGATGATTTCCCACTTCCACTCAAGCCAGTAATTACCACCAGTTTATTCCGGGGAATCTTAACGCTAACATCTTTTAAATTATGTTCATTCGCACCAATTACTTCAATGAATTCAGGATCCTTAACTACTAATTCCTCTGAAGTTTTACTCATTTTCGACACTGGAACTGGTTGATGGGGCAGACTCTTTAATAACCACCGAATCTTGTGTGAAGGTTAATGCAATCGAATCAACAGAATCAGTTGAAAAACTAAAAACTCCCCCTGTAGGAATGGCAATTTCATATATAGCACTGTCCTTGTTAGGCAAACGTGTCGTTTTAAGCCAAGGGTTGAATATTTTTAATATTTTATAATTAATTGATTCGTTCAAGGACCAATCAATCAAATCAGATATACTGCTATCCACACTGGCATAGCGAAGTGGAACTTGCTCGTATTTTTTTGTCCCCGAAAAACTAAAATTAAACTTTTCTGGATTGGTCAAAATTTGCTTAACGGCTAGTACACGAAAAACATACCTCGAAGTTTCCCTATTAATAAGTAAATCGTAATAACTACTCACTTGCTGCTTTTTTAATCTTCTTGCTACTCCACTAATTCCCATGTTATACGATGCAGCAACTAATGTCCATGAGCCAAATTTTTTATATGCTCGCTTAAAATATTTACACGCAACCTTTGTTGCTTTTTCAAGATGATACCTTTCATCCACGTTTCTGTTGATTTCTAACCCATATTCCTGTCCCGTTTTTTCCATTATTTGCCAAAACCCAGAAGCACCAACAGGAGACACCACATTGGCTAGCCCACTTTCAATCACACACAGGTATTTAAAATCGTCAGGAATACCGTTTTCCTTCAATATTCTTTCAATCATTGGGAAGAATTTACCAGACCGTTTGTACATCAAAATCATTTCAGAATGCCAATGTGCATTTTTTAAGATTTCGTGTTCGTATCGTTCCAAAATATCCTGGCTGTGTAAAGGAACTTTTTCACCGCAAAAATCGATGTCGTAGTTTAGTTCAAATGAAGATATCTTGTATTTGTCGTGCGTAACCACACCTTCGGTAAGTTCTCCCTTTGTTGAATAAACAAAAAGTTCGAAAACCACGGCGAACATAATCAAGACAATGTAAACTGACTTCTTTTTGAACATGAAAATTAAGCTTAACGAGTTTCTTTTTCCTCTTTGACTTTAGTGATCCAAAAAAGGACTACGAATACTGCCAAACAGTACAACAA
>JBLIAZ010000207.1:0-4106 GCA_047631875.1 Saprospiraceae bacterium | reverse complement strand
CTTATCAATATTGGTTTGCAGCCATGCACCTTCTTACCAGCACTAAAAAAAGTTTTTCCGCTAAGGAAATTCAACGACAATTGGGGCATAACCGTTATCAGCCTGTTTGGGAAATGCTTCATAAAATACGAAGTGTAATGGGACTTAGGGATGATACTTATGTGTTAAAAGGTGAGGTTGAACTTGAAGATGGTTTTTTTTTGAAACAGTTGCTATCAATAGAAACAAAGAGGAATCTCTAAAAAGAGGTAGAGTTAGCCAGAGACAGACAACCGTACTCATTAGTGCCGAATCAAAGACGATAACAGGTGATAATACACACGCAAAAAAGCACAGTAAAAAGAAGCAATTAGGTTTTATAAAAATGAAAGTTATTACCTCTCTTAAATTAGAAAACGTGACACCAGTAGTAAAATCAATGGTAAAAGAAGGGAGTCGTGAAGTTTCTGATGACTCAAACAGTTTCAACGAACTCAAAAAAGATCACATACATTCAGCAAAGGTTATACCCAAGAAAGACATACAAAAAGTATTGCCATGGGTTCATACAGTAATTAGTAATGCCAAAAGAATGTTACTTGATGTTCATCACAGAATTGATGATGATTTTTTACAAAACTACTTAAATGAGTTTGTCTACAAATTGAATCGAAGACACTATAAATACTGCTCAGACAGGTTGTTAGCTACAGCTGTGACTTACAGATGGAATTCTCTTGGGGAAAGTAGCGGATAAGCATAAAAATTAATCCTCGTAAGACATGATCTCCCATCTATTTTTATCTTTAAGAAAAAAGAAATGAACATCGAATCAGAATTAGCCAAAAGAAGTAACGGAGTTTGTGAGTTGTGCGCAAGTAATGGCAGCCTTGCCGGCTACGAAGTTGAACCTAGCGCAAGCAGAGGTGGCGACGACTATGTGCATGCTTGCAACACTTGTTTGGACCAATTAAATGAAAACTCACCTGTCGATGCAAATCATTGGCGATGTTTGAATGATGCGATGTGGAGCGAAGTTGAGGCTGTCAAAGTCGTCTCTTATAGAATGCTTCACCAACTAAGTTCAGCAGGGTGGCCAGCTAATTTGATTGAAATGATGTACCTGGAAGAATCAACTCTAAAATGGGCAAAAGCAGGAATGCTTGCCGAAGGAGAAATTGCTGTTACACACCTTGACAGTAATGGGGCAAAACTTAAGGCAGGAGATAACGTTGTCCTCATAAAGGATTTGGTGGTAAAGGGTGGTAATTTCACGGCAAAGAGAGGAACTGCCGTAAGAGGTATTTCGCTTGTTCATGATAATGCAAACCACATTGAAGGAAAAGCTGACGGACAACACATTGTAATCCTGACAGAATTCGTCAAGAAAATGTAAGATACGATCAACGTCTTAGGGGCTATGCCTTGTGCTAGTCCGCCATTACATCGTGAAAAATGACAAGCCTTGGGTCGGGCAAGCACAAAGCATTACCCCTACTAATATTTCGTGACCATTACTATAAAACAATCGAACTGCTACTAAAAAATCATCTATAAAATTTGTCAGAAGACCATTTTATAGGGTTTTCAATGATATACGCAGACATATGTTTTAATGATTCTTTTTGTAGTTCTTGATTTAGCGGAGCGTAATCTAGAACAACATTAATATAGTCACAAATTATTATCGCAATAGAATTGCTAATGATTCCCGTGCTAGATTACGCTCCGCTAAATCAAGAACTACAAAGTATGGCCTTCAGGATCATGTCCTCCATAAAAAGTCCATGTTCCCGTTCTAGATTACGCTCCGCTAAATTCAGGAACTACTGAATATTATGACACAGTATGAAGGCATTACCCCTACCAATATATCTGAATGTATTATGTCTTTCGTTTCTTTTTCTTAGCCGCTGGAAATAACACATTATTTAGAATCAACCGATAACCGGGAGAGTTTGGGTGTAGATTTAGATCGGTTGGAGGATCGCTAACCCGATGTGTGTGGTCTTCGGGATCATGCCCGCCATAAAACGTCCATGTTCCTTGCCCGCTTTTACCATGTATGTATTTTGCGGTTCCAATGGCTTTACTTTCACCTAACACCAAGACATCTGATCGTAAACTTTCTTTTTTAAACGAAGTAGTCTGTCCCATGAAACCCTTAATCAATTGTTCGTGATTTTGACACAACATAGAAGGAATCGGATCCCACTTTGCACTGAAATCAAACAAGGTGAACACGTCTTTTGGCACACCTTTTTGAGCCACAAATTTCACATGATCCTTAGTGCCATCAATGGAGCTGAATTCATACTCCCTTGGATCCTTCACAAGTGTATAGTCTTTAAAAGCAAAACCATTAAAATAGTCCAATTTAGTGTCAGCATTTGGATCGGATGCGTCGCCATCAAACACAGGGTTACATATGTCAACCCTTTCTGCAGCAAGGGCAATATCATAGGAGTCCGTTGCAGCACACATTGCAAAAATGAAACCTCCTTTTTTTACGTAATTTTTGATGGTAATCGCTACACCAAGCTTTAAATCCGACACTTTAGAAAAACCCAATTTGGTAGCCGTACTTTCATTAAACCTGACATACTCTTTAAACCACGAAGCATGCTGGTAATTAAACCAAAACTTACCATACTGTCCTGTAAAGTCCTCATGATGCAAATGCAGCCAATCGTACTTACTTAAGTCTCCTCTGATGATTTCCTCGTCGTAAACCACCGTATACGGTATTTCAGAATAAGCCATCACCAATGTCACTGCGTCATCCCATGGTTGTTTGTTTTTTGGTGAATAAACCGCAACCTTTGGAGCTTTTTCAAGTTTTACCAAGGATTGATTCACCTCGTCTTTTGCAATGTCACTTAATATTTTTTGATAAACCACATCAGGAACCAATTCGGTTGACACCCCACGTATTTTGCACTCTTTCTCTAATGTTGGGTGATGCTTAAACGCAAAACTTCCTCCCCTGTAGTTGAGCAACCAATCCACACTCATGTCTTGCGCTAAAATCCAGTACGCTATCCCATATGATTTTAAATGATTTTTTTGTGTTTTATCCATTGGAATCAGCAAATATGACGCGTTTGCTTGAACACAAAACAACATAAACAAATACAAAAATCGAATTTTCATCAAAAAAGAGCATTAAGCACAACGTGCTGACCCGAAAATAACTTATGCTAAATCAATTACCAAGAAACCACCATAATATTCCACCAATTGTGCAAACTTCAATTTTGATTATATGTAACTTGGCTGCGCAATGTCAAGACTAGAGGAAATACAACTACCCATTAAAAAAGAGCTCGCACTTTTTGAGGACAGTTTCAAAAAGATGATGATTAGTAAAACACCTTTGCTTGACAAAATTACCCACTACATCATTAAGCGAAAAGGAAAACAGATGCGTCCTATGTTCGTGATGCTTTCTGCGGGAATATGTGGAGGAATTACGGACAGAACCTACCGAGCAGCTAGTTTAATCGAAATGATTCACACTGCAACCTTAGTACATGACGACGTGGTTGACGATGCCATGGAGCGTAGAGGTTTTTTTTCCATCAATGCCTTATGGAAAAATAAAATTGCAGTACTTGTGGGGGATTATTTACTTTCAAAAGGACTGCAATTGTCAGCTGATTACGAAGACTTTGACTTTCTTAAATTGATTTCCACCGCTACTAAAGAAATGAGCGAAGGGGAGTTACTTCAAATTGAAAAAGCACGAAAACTTGACATTGAAGAAGACGTTTACTTTGACATTATTCGTCAAAAAACAGCAAGTTTAATTGCAGCTTGCTGCGCAACCGGAGCAGCATCTGCAGGAGCGAACGAACAACAGATTCAAAAAATGAAATTGTTAGGCGAATTCATAGGCATTGCTTTTCAAATAAAAGATGACTTATTTGATTACGAATCAGTCGCCAAACAAATTGGAAAACCTGTAGGAATTGATATCAAAGAGAAAAAGATGACCTTGCCTCTAATATATGCGCTAAACAAAGCTGACCGAAAAACTAAAAAATGGATAATTAACGTGGTTAAAAACCACAACGAAGACGATGATAAAGTCAGAGAATTAATTGCGTATGTAAAAAAATCGGGGG
>JBLIAZ010000206.1:0-4121 GCA_047631875.1 Saprospiraceae bacterium | reverse complement strand
GTTCGCTTAAACAAACCTGACGACTTGATGGCTACTCCTTGATCAATTTCAAAAATTACCCCTTGCTGACTTCCATTTACTGAAATTTCCTGGGCAAGTAATTTTACAGCATCCGTTTTAGTGTCTACAGCTTTTACAAAAAGAAAAAGTTTATTTTTAATTTCAATCAGTTTTAAAAAAGAGTATTCATATTTTACTTTTCCTTGGCTTGGGAAATGTATATGATTCAACTTGACCAAGGATAAATCATGACAGCTGTAAACAGACAATATTAATCCCGGAGGTTTCGTAATTTGAAAAAACAAGAAGTTCAAACTCTTCTTTTCTCTTTCAAACACGTACACATGACTTTCATTTTCATGGACGATTTCTTTACCGTAAAGTTTTTTTCCAATTTTTTCGTAGGTGCCCCATTTCAAATTTAAGCCTGTATTTTGATTATTGCTTTGATCATTTCTTTGATTTAGAAGCTGAGCAGAACTTACTGCTGAAGTAAGAATTAACAAAGAAAAAATGTAAAGTTGTTTTTTCATGGACGATGATTATACACTTGGGCCAGTAATCAAATTAACTACAGCATAAAATTAAACAAAAAAAAGGGACGCTGTTTGCGTCCCTTTTCTAAACCTTATTTTATCGCATTAGCTTATTTGGTCAACTGACCTAGCAATGAAATCTGTTAAGCTTTTACCTTTTAGCAATCCCGCCGAAAGCAAAGCTAAATCAGACGCTTGTTTTGCAATGCTTTTTTGAACATCCACATCTTTTTCCACCAACATTTTACTGATTACAGGGTGGTTTGAATTTACAACCAAATTGTAGCTTTCAGGCATGTTACCCATGAAGCCTCCGCCTCCCATGGCTTGCATTTCAACCATTCGACGCATGAATTCACTTTGCGTAATACTCACTGGCTCATCTGTTTCGTTTAAACTTTCAAACTGTACTGTAAAAGTAGCTTTGTCTACTACTTCCTCGATGATTGGCTTTATCTTTTCTTCGTCTTCCTTTGTTAATTTTGAAGGTATTTCCTCATCCTTACTAATTAGTTTATCAATGGTGTCAGAGTCGATTCTTGCAAAAGTAACATCCTTCATGCTTTGCTCTAATTTTTGAACCAAGTGCGAAGTCAAAGGACTATCCATTACTAATACATCATAACCTCGTTCTTCTGCTTTTTGAAGCTGAGCGTGATGCGCCTCTTTATTATGCGTATAAAGAATGACTGCTTTTTTGTCCTTGTTCGTTTGGGTGGCTTTGATTTTCTTTAAGTAATCGTCTGGCAATAAACACTCACCTTTTACATTTTGAAGTAACATGAATTTTTTAGACTTTTCAGCAAACTTGTCGTCACTCAAAACTCCATATTCAATGAACACTTTGATGTCTTCCCATTTTGCTTCGAAATCCTCTCGGTTATTTTTGCACAAAGACTCCAACTTGTCAGATACCTTTTTAGTAATGTGTGAAGCAATCTTTTTTACATTTTGATCACTTTGCAAATAAGACCTAGATACATTTAAAGGAATATCTGGACTATCCAACACACCATGCAACATGGTTAAAAATTCAGGAACAATTCCTTCTACAGAATCCGTCACAAAAACTTGATTGCTGTACAGTTGAATTTTATTTTTTTGGATTTCTAAGTTATTTTTAAGCTTAGGAAAATACAAAACACCTGTTAAGTTGAAAGGGTAGTCCACGTTTAAATGAATGTGAAACAAAGGATCCTCAAAAGTCATAGGATACAATTCCTTGTAAAAACTCTTGTAGTCCTCATCCTTTAAGTCACTTGGTGATTTTGTCCATGCTGGGCTGGGATTATTTACAATGTTATCCACTGTGATTTTTTCCTCCTTGGCCTCTTCACCTTCTTTCGCTCCTTTTTCCTTCTCAGATTTGACAGTTTCTTCTTTTGTCCCAAACTTAATCTCAACGGGAAGAAATTTACAATATTTAGAAAGCAATTCAGAAATTTTAGCATCTTCTAGGTAATCTTTAGCATCGTCGGAAACGTGCAATATAATGTCGGTACCTCTTGTTTCTTTCTTTTCTGTTTCAATAGAATAGTCCGTGTTTCCTTCACAAATCCACCTGACTCCTTTTTCACCATCCTTGTATGACTTTGAATACACTTCCACTTTATCACTTACCATGAATGCAGAAAAGAAACCTAGACCAAAATGTCCAATGATTCCTTCAGCTTGGTCTTTGTATTTTTGAACAAACTCTTCCGCTCCTGAAAAAGCGATTTGAGCAATGTATTTTTCTACTTCATCGGAAGTCATTCCTAGTCCGTTGTCTCTTACGGTTACAGTTCCAGCTTTTTTATCAACCAAAACCTCAACCATCAATTCTCCCAAATCACCTTTTGCTTCCCCCATGGAGGATAATGCTTTCAGTTTCCTACATGCATCCACAGCATTAGAAACTAATTCTCTTAAAAAAATCTCCTGATCTGAGTATAAAAATTGTTTAATTATTGGAAATATATTTTCCGCTTGTACATTAATTTTTCCTTGTGCCATTTTATTATTTTTATGTTTCTATAGGTTTATCAATCGCAATGCCACTTAGATAAATTTGTGATTAACATGACACAATGTTAGTTCCGCGGAAATAATGACAATAATTTTCCTGCTGTCATGCATTTTCAAAGGGAAATATGTTATTTTAGCAGGTTCCAAAACGTAAATAATCATGAGTACAAATAACATCAGTATTAAAAAAACATCTAATTCGAGACTTCCTGGAATTGATTTTGACGCTGTTGAGTTTGGAAAAGTTTTTTCTGACCACATGCTACTTGCTGATTACTTCGACGGGAAATGGCAAAATTTCAGAATCACGCCATTTGAAAACATCATGGTTAGCCCAGCTTTTTTTACACTTCATTATGGACAATCTATTTTTGAAGGAATGAAAGCGCATAGGTCACCGGAGGGTGAAGTACTTTTGTTTAGGCCAATGGATAATTTTAACAGGCTAAACGTTTCAGCGGAAAGGATGTGCATCCCTCAAATTGACAATGACACTTTACTTAAAGGACTACAAGAATTATTAAAATTAGACAAGGGTTGGATTCCAACTACTCCTGATGGAGCATTGTATTTAAGGCCTTTTATTTTTGCCACAGACGAATACATAGGCGTTAGACCTTCGTTAAACTACAGTTTTGTATTGTTTACTTGTCCTGTAAATAAGTACTATGAACAACCTGTAAAAGTAAAGATTGAAATGAAATATGCTCGCGCAAGTGAAGGAGGTGTTGGATTTGCGAAAGCTGCCGGCAATTACGCGGCATCTCTTTACCCAACAAAGTTGGCAAATGACGAAGGTTTTGATCAAATTATTTGGACAGACTCAAAAGAGCACAAGTACATTGAAGAAAGTGGCACCATGAATTTGATGGTAATCATTGATGATGTGATCATAACACCCCCTTCGGGAGAAACCATTCTAAAAGGTATCACCCGAGACAGTGTACTTCAAATTGCCCAAGACTTGGGATACAAAACAGAGGAAAGAAAAATTTCAGTTGAGGAGGTTATTACAGCCCATAAAAATGGTTCTTTGACTGACATGTTTGGAACTGGAACTGCTGTGACAATAACCCATGTTTCTGCTTTTGGACTAGGGTCTGAAATGTTTGAGCTTCCTCCTGTTGAGGATAGAGTAATCTCTACTAGACTTAAAAAAGAACTGGAAGGAATCAAACGTGGAGTTATAAAGAGTAGCCACAATTGGATTGTGAAAGCGTAAGAACAAAGACTCTTCTTTCGATTATAAAGCGTTGTTTATCCTTTAGACCCTCTAATAAACTTAATTTTTTTCCTTCATTGAACTTTAAAATTATAGCCTCACATATTAATGTATGCTGTGTTATTAATCTCTCGTTCACCTCAATAAATTAAATTTTCAGAACTCTCCATAAAAAAAGGCTACCCAATGGGTAGCCTTTTTTCTTTATAAATCCTGATGTTGTTATTCTGCTACAACTTCAAAGTTAACTTTAACTTCAACTTCTCTGTTTAACTTAATATCAGCCTCGAAAGAACCAATTTCCTTTGGATTCCCACCAATGATTTTAATCGCTCTTCTATCGATATCAATTCCTT
>JBLIAZ010000205.1:0-4262 GCA_047631875.1 Saprospiraceae bacterium | reverse complement strand
TCGTTGATGCTTTTAGTAGGGTAGTTGTTTAAAATCAATTTTACAGTAAAAGCGTTGTAAGCGTTGATCCAAAAAGCCAATTGCTCGTTCTTACTCCAAATTTTTTCATCAATGGTTGTGCTACTTAACACATTCAAATAAGCATCAAGTTTTACTACCGAATTTTTAATTCCTTTGTAATTTACGTTACCAGCCTCAGAAACATTTGCTTTTAACAAAGCGTTCCATGCACTGTGGTCAAAAGTGGTTGTTTCTCCTCCTGAGTTTTGACTAGCGCTTACTGTACTGCCAATCAATATAATAAAGCCCAATATTAAGTTTTTCATAAAATTTTATTTAGTAGTACGTAAAATAGAGCGGCACTTATTGCAGCTACTGGCAAGGTAAGTACCCATGAAAGTAATACTTCGCGTATCACTTTCCAATTTCCTTTTTTGTTAGCAATTCCTATTCCTAAAATGGAACCCACAGAAACATGTGTTGTGGATACAGGCATACCATGAATACTTGCTGTTGAAACCAATACAGCAGTAGTTAAATTAGCTGTAAAACCTTGTCCATCATTCATTTTTGTGATTTTGTTGCTCATGGTGTGAGCCACTTTTTTAGCACTTAATATTCCTCCAAGCGCCATGGCAATTGCAATGCTCGGCAAAGTGAATCCACCATTGATACTCCCAACCAATAATAAAATACCAGCAATTTTTGGAGTATCATTTAAACCCCTTGAAAAACTAACGACCCCAGCACTGATGTAATGCAAAGTGTTTAAAAGCCATTGTGCCGACATGCCAATTATTTTTCCGTTGTAAGCTGCATCACAATCATTATTATGTCCAGTTCTGATGCGAAGTTTTGATTTGCTATCACTTATTTCATTTGAAGTCCTCTGAAGTGCCACCTCATTTTCCCTAATAGCGCAAACACAGGAGGTTTTTTCTACCTTCATTTTTTTTCGAAAGAACCTGAACACTACATAGGACAGTAGCGCAATCACCAAAGCTAATAACGGACTCATTATTAAAGGCACAAAGAATTTTTCACCCAACATCATAAAGTTAAAACTACTTCCAGCAGCTATGATTCCACTCCCAGCTAAAGCGCCAGTTAATGAATGAGTGGTTGATATTGGCATTCCAATTTTTGTGGCTAAAAATACCGTACATGCTGCACCTAAAGCAACTGCTCCCGCAAAAGAAGGATTGGTCAATAGTTCATCAGGAATTAATCCCTTTCCACTAAAGTTCTTCAATAATTTCTCCGCCAAAAATACAGACAAAATAGCCCCTGAAAACGTAGTGATTGTACCCCATGTCAAAGCTTTTTTATAATTAATTGTACCACTGCCAAAAAGGGTTGCAACACCTTTAAAATTGTCGTTGGCTCCATTGGAATACGCCAAAAACAAAACTATGATCAAGATGATTGCAGAAGTCATGGATTAAAAGTAAGGGTAAATACCTATAAATAATGTCTTCGGAACGACAAAATCGATGACATTCTTGAGGTCAGGAAAGTAAACACAGTGGAACATAAAAGCATGAAATGCAAGCGAAGCAAAATTGCGATTTAAATAATCAATACTTCCCGGCCTTAATCCTATCCATTTCCCTTTTAGCGTCCTTGTTTTTCATGTCCTGTCGCTTATCATGCACATTCTTTCCTTTAGCCAAAACAATTTGAATTTTACACCAGCCTTTTTTGCTAATGAACACTTTCCTTGGAATGATAGTAAGTCCTTGATTTTTGAGCTTCTTTTTCCACTTGTCAAGCTCACTTCGCTTTAACAACAACTTCCTGTCTTGACGCTCTTCGTGGTTAAAATGTCCTCCGTGCTCAAAAAGGGCAATGTGCATGTTACGAACAACCAGTTCGTCACCTTCAAAGGCACAAAAGGCTTCGTTGATGCTAGCTTTGCTTAATCGAATGGATTTTATTTCTGTTCCAGTCAGCACAATACCACAGATGTAAGTATCCAAAAATTCGTACAAGTACGAAGCTTTTTTATTTTTTATGGATACTTCTTTTGACATGATCTTTTATACACAATGTATTAAACTATTGTGGTACTAAGTTAATACCAGTGTAGTTGTAAGGTGTAATTAATTTTAATTCAGCTTTAATAGCATCGCTAACAGCCAAACGGTCAATGAATTCAGCAATCGATTGTTCGGTAATTGCTTCGTTTTTTCGAGTCAAGTCTTTCAAAGCTTCGTAAGGTTTTGGAAAACCTTCACGTCTTAAAATTGTTTGAATTGCTTCAGCAGTTACTGCCCAGTTTTTTTCTAAATCGGCAGTGATTTTACTTTCGTTCAACACCAATTTATTTAAGCCTTTTAAGGTTGACGACAAGGCAATTAAACTGTGAGCAACAGGAACTCCAATGTTCCTTAATACTGTGGAATCGGTTAAATCTCGTTGTAATCTTGAAATAGGAAGTTTAGCTGATAAATGCTCATAAATGGCGTTGGCTAATCCTAAGTTTCCTTCGGAATTTTCAAAATCAATAGGGTTTACCTTGTGTGGCATTGCCGACGATCCAACTTCCCCTTCTTTTAGTTTTTGCTTAAAGTACTCCATGGACACATAAGTCCAAACGTCCCTGTCCAAATCGATGATGATGTTGTTGATTCTTTTTAATGCGTCAAATAAGGCAGCTAAGTTGTCGTAGTGCTCAATTTGAGTTGTCGTTTGTGAACGGTCAAGACCAAGAATGTTGTTTACAAAGTTGTTTGCAAAGCTCACCCAGTCTTTGTCTCCATAAGCTACATGGTGCGCGTTGAAGTTTCCAGTAGCTCCTCCAAATTTAGCACTGCATTTAATGCTTTTGGCTTGTTCCAATTGAATATTCAAACGTTCCACAAAAACATAAAATTCCTTTCCTAATGTAGTCGGGGAGGCTGGTTGTCCGTGTGTTCTTGCAAGCAAAGGGATGTTTTTCCATTCCTTTGCAAATTTGGTTAATGTGTCAATTACCTCTTCCAAAAAAGGGAAGTATACGTCGTTCAACGCTTCCTTTAATAACAAAGGAACCGAAGTGTTATTGATGTCTTGTGAAGTAAGTCCAAAGTGAATG
Organism: Saprospiraceae bacterium; assembly: GCA_047631875.1. Taxonomy (GTDB): domain Bacteria; phylum Bacteroidota; class Bacteroidia; order Flavobacteriales_C; genus JBLIAZ01. Next base: position 1,186 of record JBLIAZ010000205.1, on the reverse strand, counting down.
AATTCTAAAGATTCACTTAATCCTAAGTTTACTAATTTGTCCTTGATGAAATACTCAACCGCTTTCACATCGTGGTTGGTTGTTTTTTCAATGTCTTTTACAGCCTGAGCATCTTCTACAGTAAAGTTTTCGTACAATGACCTTAATTGAGGATAAAGACTTGCATCCACTTCTTTTAATTGAGGAATTCCTTCCTCGCAGAGAGCAATGAAATATTCAATTTCAATTCTGATCCTGTATTGGATTAAAGCAGCTTCGGAAAAGTACTTGCCTAAAGGTGCTGTAACTCTACTGTATCTACCGTCTATTGGTGTTATTGCATTTAATGCTGAAGTGCTCATTTTTGAAATTTTAGGCGGTAAAGATAAGAGTTTTAGTTCAGAGTGACTAGTTAAAAGTTCAAAGAAAATACAGGGATTCAAAAAGTAGATTGTTGTTTTTTTGAAAATTTAATTCGTCTTAAAGGCTTGTGTTAAAGAGCCATAAGTTCTTTGAATCTCAAAGATTGTCGTCTTGAAATTTCTATTTGTTCACCAGAATTTAAGGTGACACGAAGTCCGTTGTTAAACCATGGGTCCACCTTGGTTACACATGATAAGTTGATGATGTACTTTCGTGAAACGCGAAAAAATTGTTTTTCATTTAGTCGCTGTTCTAAATTGTTGAGGGATTTTAATATGAGTGGTTTGTTCTCGTCAAAATACAAACGGACGTAGTTTCCTTCGGATTCAAACAACCTCACCTTTTCAAGTTTTACAAACCAACATTTTTCTCCGTCTTTGATGAATATTTGCGCATCCTTGTTTAATCTTTCATTGGAAACCTCTGCTTGTTTCTCCATTACTTTATTGATTGCTTTCTCGAGTCGTTCAGTTACCACAGGCTTTAAAACGTAGTCAAGTGCATTGGTTTCAAAAGCTTTAATAGCAAATTCGTCGAAAGCAGTCACGAATATGATTTGGGGAACTACAGAAAGGCTTTCCAGTACTTCAAATCCTGTTTTCCCCGGCATTTCAATGTCTAAAAAAACCAAGTCAGGCTTTAGTAATTCTATTTTTTCTACAGCATCGTTGCCGTTGACGGCCTCTCCAATGATGTTAATTTGAGGGAAGGACCGAAGTAGTTGAGTAAGCTCCACTCGTGCCAAACGCTCATCATCAATTATCAGTGTATTTATCATTTTTCG
>JBLIAZ010000204.1:0-4262 GCA_047631875.1 Saprospiraceae bacterium | reverse complement strand
CTATTGAAGAAGCTGACAAAAAAAAAGCAACCAAGTTTGCGGACGTCATTGACTTTATTGTAAAACCTTTATCCAACGAAAAACTGGATGAGATTTTGGCTAAGATTTAACATTAAGATCATACTGAAATAAGAAAAGGTCATTCGCAATGAATGACCTTTTCTTTTGGGCGAAGTACCGGATTCGAACCGGCGACCCTCGGTACCACAAACCGATGCTCTAACCAACTGAGCTAACCTCGCCGTATACGGGGGCAAATATAGTTAATGAATTTCGACTGACAAAGAGAAGTGAAGAAAGAGAAGTAAGAAAAGAGTATTGAAGTTTAAAGCTGTAAATTGAATGATCAAGTTTTACCTTCCAAGGACTAACCTTTGGTCAATTCAAACACAGATATTTCAGGACTTATCCCTACTCGACCGGGATAACCAATAAAACCAAGACCTCGGTTAACATAAAGTTTTTGATTACCTTCTTCGTACAGTCCTGCCCATTGCTTGTACAGGTATTTAACAGGACTCCATGTGATAATCCCTGGAATTTCGATACCGAACTGCATGCCATGAGTATGACCGCTAAAAGTAACATCAATGTCTTTGTATTCCGTGCGTACTTCTGCATCCCAGTGGGAAGGATCGTGAGACAACAACAACTTTACTTTACTTTTTTCAGTGCCTTTTACTGCCTTATATAATTCCCCATACTTTGGGAAGCCTGCTTTTAACCCCCAGTTTTCAATGCCTATTATTGAAATTTGTTCACCTTCTCGTTCCAATTGGACTGATTCGTCAAGCAACAAATTGAATCCCGATTGTGCATGAATTGACTTCATTAAATCCTTATTGTGCTTTTTGTTAGCGGTCAGTTCTGGAGATTCCTTATCGTAAAAATAATCACCGTAATCGTGGTTCCCTAATATCGAATAAATCCCCAGATTTGCTTTCATTTTTTTAAGTACGGGTATATAAGGAACAGCTTCTTCAGAAATTTCATTTACCAGGTCTCCCGTAAAAAAAATTAAATCTGGTTTTTGCTCGTTGATTAGCTCGATGGCTTGTTCCAATGGTTTGGTGGAAAAAAAGCTTCCTACATGCAAATCTGAAATTTGAACAATTTTTAATCCCTCAAATTGCTTGGGCAAGTTTGGTATTTTTAATTTTCGTTTGAGCACTTTATAATTATAAGCTCCTTTTAAAATGCCATAGGTGAACATGGACAAAAAAACACCAAATACACCTAAACCTGTAAGTTGTAAAAATTTTAACCTAGGAATTCCTCCTTCACTTGCCGAAGCAATGCTTGAGGTATTAAACAATGAAAAAAGATACCTAAACAAACGAATGATATCATCAATGACAAACACCCCTACTGCCAACATTCTTGGAACAAACAGCACAAACATCACCCCCATAAAAACTCCTCGAGTATTCCCGCTGACAGGAGCTCCAGAGATGTACATGTAATAAACTATGCCAAAACTGGACAACAGTAATAATGTAGTAATCCAAAAACCTATTTTCACATACTTGCCCCATGACCAACTTTCCACAAGAGATTTTGTAGCGCTGTAAAAATAAAAATCAGCCAATAGTACTGTTGATGCTATGACTAAAAACATGATGGTGAATCGGTGCAAAATGAATCGTTTTTTAAGTTCGTTTTATTTGAACAGCAAAGTATAAATTTTTCACCAATCTCCTTAGCACTTTATTACCAATGGAAATTGCAGCGTTTGAATGGATAAAAAAAAGCAGAAACCTCATTGGTTTCTGCTCTTATTCTTTTTGAACCTAACTAAGAAACCTTAATTCCTTGGCTTAGCCAATTCTATTTTAAGTCGTCTTCCGTCATAAGAAGTACCTTTCAAACCATCACCTACTTGCTTGGCTGTTTCGTTTTCTACCTCAAAGAAAGTAAACTTATCGTTCAATCTAATTTCACCCAAAGCTTTACCTCTAATTCCTGATTCAGTACAAATGAAATCGATGAAACCACCTTTGTTCACTCCGTCTTCAGTACCTAGGTTGATGAAAAAAGTTTTGAATTCACCATTCCTTGAACTGTTTCGGTTACTTCTGTCTTCACGGTCACCTCTATCTCCTCGTGGCGCTCTGTCACCATCACGGTCTCTTCTTTCTCTACGATTTCCTCCTTCACGACCTCCTCTGTCTCTGTCTCTGTCTCTTCCGCGACCTCTATCCCTGTCTCTTCCACGACCTCCGTCTCTACCACCTTCTCTACCTCCTCCAGAAGAATTCAATGACTCGTTGTTATTATTCGCAGCAACGAATTTATTGAAGTCTTTAGATACAAATAATTTAATTACTTCTTCTTTACTTAAATCTTCAAACTGTGCCAGTACTTCATCCTCAAACTTACCCAACTCCTTCTCGTCTACCACGGTACTTTTAACTTGTTCAATCAAATTAAAAAGTCTTGATTTAATGACTTCGCTCCCATCAGGAACGTCACACTTTTCAAACTTCTTTTTGATGATCTTTTCGATACGTCTGATTTTGTATGCTTCTTTGTCGCTTACTATCACTAATGATTCACCAATTTTACCCGCTCTAGCAGTTCTACCACTACGGTGCGTATAACTTTCAATTTCATCAGGTAATTCGTAGTTGATTACATGCGTAATGTCATCTACATCAATACCCCTTGCAGCAACATCAGTAGCGCACAACAATTGTATTTTTTTAGCACGAAACTTATCCATTACACGGTCCCTTTGTTGTTGGGACAAATCTCCATGAATAGCATCTGCACTGTAACCTTGTGCCATTAACCTGTCGGCAATCTCTTGAGTGTCTCTTCTTGTTCTGCAAAAGATAAGTCCAAAAATATCTGGAGTTGAATCCACAATTCTCCTCAAGGCAGCAAACCTGTTGTGATGACGTACTAAGTAATACTTATGTGTGATGTTTTTTGCTCCCTCATTTTGAGCACCTACCGTAATTTTAAACGGGTCGCTCATGTAATTTTTGGCAATCCTTTCAATTTCCCTAGGCATAGTAGCGGAAAACAACCAAGTAGATTTTCCTTCAGGAGTTCCGTCCAAAATGTAATCCAATTCTTGTTTGAAACCCATGTTCAACATTTCATCCGCCTCATCCAAAACAACACGGTCAATGTTCCTAAGGTTAGCAACACCTCTTTCGATTAAATCTTTCAACCTTCCTGGGGTAGCAACTACTACGTTTACTCCACGTTTTAAGTCTTTAATTTGACCGCTGATGCTAGCTCCTCCGTAAACTGAAAGAACTTTAATTCCTTTCTTGTACTTTGAATATTTTTTTAAATCTTCAGCGATTTGATTGGCCAACTCTCTTGTTGGTGACAATATTACTGATTGTACTTCTCGTACATTCGGGTCAGTCAACTCCAACAATGGTAATCCAAATGCTGCTGTTTTCCCCGTTCCTGTTTGCGCCAAGGCAACTAAATCTCTTTCGTCCGAAAGCAATACTGGTATCGCTTCTTCTTGAATTGGAGACGGTTCTTCAAATCCTAACTCTTGTACTCCCTTTAACAGGTCTTCTGATAATCCTAATTCTTCAAACTTCATTTTTCACTCGTTAATTAAATTCATTTATAAAATGCTACCAACCTATAAGCCGGGTTCTGTCTAGCCTTGTCATTTATCTAAACGCCCCACCCGCTGGAATCGGACGAGCAGCCCTTTATCCCGAAGGACACTCCAGCCTATTTGGACTTTCATCCCAAAAGGTTTATTCAGCTACCTTAATTACTTAAAGTACTGGTGAGCTCTTACCTCACCTTTTCACCCTTACCTCAGCAAGCTGCGGCGGTTATTCTCTGCAACACTATCTGTCAAAAGTAATTCTCATTACTAACGCCCTCATTTTCACAAGGTTTGGTGCTTTTCGATGCCCGGACTTTCCTCTGCAAAATAAACTTACAGCGACAAGACAGTTAATAGCGGCGCAAAGGTAATCAAAAAACTACTACCAAATGGATTTAATTTTATTGAGAGATTGACATTAACTACTTGTAACCCAAAATCTTGAGCATCTCAGCAGCACTTTGTTCCTCCTTGAATTCCTTTGAAACGATTTCTCCTTTTTCATTTTTGTCTAAGACGATGTATTTTGGAGAGGGAACTAAACAATGCTTTAAACCGCCAAATCCCGACAAAGCGTCCTGATAGGCTCCGGTGTTAAAAAGTCCTATGTACAACGGTTCCTGTTCATCCAAAGGAGGTAAAAATAATTTATTATTGTGTATTTCTGCGTTGT
>JBLIAZ010000203.1:0-4304 GCA_047631875.1 Saprospiraceae bacterium | reverse complement strand
GGCAGTTGGATGGAAACATTGGAGATGGCTTTAAAGGTTACAATATTCTTTATCCAGAGACTATCATTGAAGATTTTTCGGATGAAAATTTTTCTAGATTGACCTATAATTCTTTAAAATTAGGGCTGATGAGGTTAAGAATATCAGCTTTAGAAGCTGATATTGAAACCTTTGGAGCTAGAGAGACCAAGAGGTATTCTTCTGTGTTTTGCAATATGATTCTTGGCTTCAATCATGATATTGAGGACATGAGAAAGGAAGTGTCTTTAAATGGTTACGATTATTATCAACAGTTCGTTCTAAGAGACAATAATGACTTCAGACCTATTGGAATGGAACTTGGGTTTGCCGCAGGTGGACTTGCTGGTTTTGGTTTAAATGCTTACGCAAAAGCTGGGGTTCGTCCAGGTTTAAACCTTATTAATGACATCTTCTTTGAAGTTGGTTTTGGTATACTCATCAATTATAAGGCTTGGTAAATACTGCTTATTGGCGAGAAAGTAAGTTATAAAGGACAGACTCACTTTGTTTTTTAAATACAATCGCAGTAATTAGCCCCCGTTCCTGTTTTTTTATTAATTCAAATTAGCTTTCTACAATATACCGATGTAGATTTGCAGTCAAAATTTGATAAAAAAGAAAATTATGGCGACTACTAAAGAAGCAACAGGAAACAAAGCACATGACTTATCATATGTACATGGTGTAGGAATGGCTCAAGGATTAACACAACAAGGTCTTGTGTTTATTGACATGGCTGAAATGGCAAAAGAATTTATTGCTATCCAGGCTAAACCAGAAACAGTAATTGAAGCACAATTGGCAGACAACCAGTTACGAGACATCGCTCAATCAACTGAGAATTTTAAAAGTTTAGATGATACTCAAAAAAGTGAGGTAACTAAATTGTTTGGAAACTTGTTTTACCAAACTCAATTATTTCATCCTGCTATAGAAGATATCAGCATTGAAAAGGTTGCTGAGGGAATTAGTGATTTCGCTGAGCAGGGATCTGTACCATCGGAAGAAATGATTAAAGAATATACTGCGGTTATGGAAGTTTACCAAGAAAAAGCCGAAGAAGAGCAAAATGCTACAGCTAAAATTGCTGGTGAAGCAGGTTATACTTTCTTACAAGAAAATGCAAAAAAAGAAGGTGTTCAAGTAACTGAAAGCGGCTTACAGTACGAAATTATTCAAGCAGGTGAAGGTCAATGCCCAACTGCTGAAAACGAAGTAACTGTTCATTACGAAGGAACCACCATAGAAGGAAAGATTTTTGATTCTTCCGTTCAAAGAGGTGAGAAAATTTCATTTGGTTTAAGCCAAGTTATTAAAGGTTGGACCGAAGGATTACAATTGATGAATACTGGAGCTAAATTTAAGTTCTATATTCCCCAAGAATTGGCTTACGGCGCACAAGGTGCTGGTGCAGATATTGCTCCATATGCAGCCTTAATTTTCACAGTAGAATTATTTTCTTTCAAATAAAGAATCGCCTACTGTATCTTAAACTAAAGGATTAAACAGAAGTGTAAAAGCCGAAGCAAGAATCTTGCTTCGGCTTTTTAATTTTACGCTAAGCATTCGCATCTTGCTGCTAACTATTTACCTTGCTTAAATATGAAGAAGAAATAAAACGGTATCTTCCTGTTTTTTTTAAATCTGTCCCATTTGGTTTTCAAAGGTTTGTGGTTCCTTGTGAGTGACTAAATCTGTGATCTGATTTGTATGTGCAGAAATATCAAATCGTTGATATAACTTCCAATTAATCTACTTAATGTCAGCTAATTCATCATTGCAATTAAGTACTTTTGCACCCAACATTAATGAAGAAAAACACCGACAGATGAACACATATAAACAAATAGAAGCTGAAATTCAAAGTGCAACAAACATTGTAATAACGTCTCACAAATCTGCAGACGGAGATTCTGTTGGTTGTTCATTAGGACTATTACATTTCATTGAAAAATTAGGAAAAAAAGCAGTAGTTTGTCATCCTGATCAAGCTCCTTCGTTCCTCCACTGGTTAGACTCCTCATCAATTGTGTTGATGAGCGATGAGCCAGAAAAAGTTACTGAAGAATTCAAAAAAGCCGACTTGATATTTTGTTTGGATTACAATACAACTAGTCGTGTTGGACCAGACATGCAAGCAATATTGGAAGAGGCATCTTGTAAAAAAGTCATGATTGATCATCACTTAAATCCTGATGATTTCCCTACATTATTAGTTTCTGAAACAACAGCTTCTTCCACTTCTCAATTAATTGTGGAGTTGATTGAACAATCAGGACACATCGATTTATTAGACGAAAAAATTGGAACTCCTTTGTACTTGGGGATTTTAACCGACACTGGAAGTTTCAGGTTCAATTCTGTTTCCCCCAGAACACATGAAATCCTAGCTAAACTTTTAGCTGGTGGTGTTGAACACCATTTAGTTCACGAAAAATTAAGCGACAACAACACCGAAAGCCGATTGCGTTTACAAGGATATGCAATGAGTGAAAAACTGGAGATATTACACGATTATCAGGTGGCTATAATCTCTTTATCAAAAGAAGAATTGGCAAGATTCAACTACAAAAAAGGAGACACAGACATGTTAGCTAATCTTTGTTTATCAATTAAGGGAATGAGAGCTGCAATTGTGTTCAGTGAACGAGACGGTATCATGAAGATTTCCTTTAGATCAAAAGGAGAGAACAATCCAGTAAATGTATTAGCTTCTGAAAATTTCAATGGAGGAGGTCATGCAAATGCCGCAGGTGGAATGAGCGAACTTTCAGTTGTTGAAACTTTGGATAAATTGAAAGGTTTAATTCCGAAGTACTTTTAAAAAGTCCCCGTCCCAATTTTTTCTTTATTTGGAATGTTTTAATTTAGGTCCTCACCGGGTATTTTGTCCAAGGTTCAATTAAACATCAACGATTAATACGTACTCATTGGATTCTTAACTTGATTCTTGTTTATCATCTGTACTACTTCAACACCTCCTATCGTCCGCTTTGCCGATTCAAATTCCTTAAATCCTAGTCCCTTTTGAATCTTCCACTTTACATGCCTATGGTCCTGCTCTACAATGTTATTCAGATACTTGCATTGCCTTATTTCAATGCTTTGATAGCATCACTTATTGTAGACCCTAATGGCAGCTGTGTTAGAGCCACTCTTATCAATGTTGATTATCTCTGGGACTCCATTGCCATCTAAAAAACGGTGTCCCCCTTTTTTAATATTTAGTGTTGATGCAAAACGTTGCAGACATAGCTTTTGAATTATTGCTCGATACAGGCTTGTCAAAATCAGCAGACCACAAAACGTTAGCTTCATGGAGGGTAATGGGAATTAAACTTCCTCAATATTTAGTAAAAAGCATAGATCAAGATTGGTTAGACTCCTTAATGATTCCCATAATCCCTTCAATACCAGAAGGTATTTCAGATCCAATTGTTTTCGCTGAAAGCGCAATAAAATTCTTCTATTAAAAGCTCAAGAACAATTTGGAACTGGTAGTACTAATAAAGAATTACACGAGGCATCCGTTTTAATGATGGGAGTCGCTTTGCTCCTTGCTAAAGCAATTGGTGCTGATCCAAAATCCATGTCGGAACTTTGGATTGAAACTGCAAAAATTCATGGTACCCGGAAATAGCAGTGTTTTTTTTATTGCTTTATACCTCCCCACTCAGTCTTCTCTTTTTTAATTCCCAGTAGCATTCACCTCAACCTTCCTTAATTTTAAAAAAAAAATAACCTCAGGGGTTACTTTTTGGATTCGTAATTGTAGTGTTATTAAAGAGCACTAAACTAAAACATACAGCCATGAAAAATTCACACTTCCAAAAAGCCACAATCGTTATCATATTATTAGTTGGATTCATTGTTTTCCCAAAAACAACTTCAGCAAAGGAATACAGAATTGAATACGTTTCAGAACTTGACGACAATTTCTTGTATGACCTTAATAAAGTAGAAGGAAAAAAAATATACATATTGCCTAACGGAGCTAAATTATACTTTACTCCAGTTACATTTTCTTCTTATTCAAGCGCTCAAAAAGAATTAAAAAGACTACGTGACATTGGATTTACATCACCTAAAATCCGTGCATTCCATAACAATAAAATTTGCGCTGAAATCTACGTTAAGGAAAACAAGATATGAAAGTAAAAACCGTTATCCATTCAGCTTAGCTGAACTAGATAATTACCTGAGCTACATTACCTACGTTGCTACAACAGCTAACTAAAGTAATGTAGCTCTTTTTTGTTTTTTTGAATTGATTTCCCGCTGTT
>JBLIAZ010000202.1:0-4319 GCA_047631875.1 Saprospiraceae bacterium | reverse complement strand
TTTTTATTATCTTAATAAACTGCTTTGAAGTTAAATTGATATCCACATTCTTGCCAATAAAGTCAATGTTGTCCGTAAATGCTCTTAGAGCCTTTGCTGTTCCTTTTCCAATGCAAGCTAGTTTTCGATTGTTTATGGTATATCCAAGTTCAAAAAAATACTTGACAGCATTTTTAGAACTAAAAAAAATCCAATCTGTTGTTGGGGTTGATTGCACTTGACCAATAGAAAATTCAATCAAAGATTGTCCATGAAATTTCCAGTTTGCAGGAATAATTTTGCTTTTAAAAAGACTTGTTTGAGAAAGGTTTTTGGAGATGAATATTCTTAATTCAGGACTTTTTTTTTTAGCGCATCGACCATGCCTTTCGACGCGTATTTTGAGTTTTTAGTTACAAAATGAGCTCTGTGAACCAAGCCATTATCTTGTCCTAACGCTCCCCACAGGTGAAACTCATTTTGCTGTTTTTCGCAGTATACTCCTAGGGGTAATTGGCACCCTCCTGAAAACCTCTTTAAGACACCTCTTTCAATGTCGATAAGCTCTCGCACAGATGAATCATTCAACTGAGAAACAACCTTATTTGTAGCTGAGTCGTTTGTTCTCGTTTGCAATCCTAGCACCCCTTGGGCTGGAGCTGGAATAAATTCTTTAGGGTCTAATTGCTCTACATGAAATTCGGAAAGGTCAATAGCTAACCTATTAAGCCCTGCAGTAGCAAGCATGATGGCATCGTAATTTCCGGTCTGGAGTTTGTCAATTCTTGTAGGTACATTACCTCTTAAATCAACAAGTTCAATGTCTGGTCTAAAAGCTTTGAGTTGAGACTTACGCCTTGCCGATGAGGTACCAACTTTAGCTCCTGTTTTTAAGGATAAATGTTGTGATTCGTCTACCGCCTCTTTTTTAATTATTAAGCTATCTGTAGGGTTTTCACGATAACTTACAGCAGCGATATTTAATCCATTTACATCAGCAGTTTCCAAGTCTTTAAAGGAGTGTATGGCTAGGTCAATTTGTTTAGATAACAACGATTCTTCGATTTCCTTCGTGAAAAAACCTTTTCCCTCCATTTTCTGAAAACTGAGGTGTTGTATTTGGTCACCTCTAGTTTTGATGATGTTTATTACAACCTCACAACCTAATCCCTCCAACTGTCCTTTTACAAATTGAGCTTGCCATAAAGCAAGGTCACTCCCTCGAGTTCCAATGGTTATTTTTTGTTTAGTAGCCACGTTTTAAACGTTCAATTAAGCAGAATTTCTACTTGCATTAATGCTTCCGAAAAATGCCCTGATAATTGCCTTTTCGTACACAGGTAATAGCTTAGTGTTTTTTGATTCTCCTTTTTCAATTGCTTTCAACTGCATTAAAGCATATTGCTGAAGAGTAATTAAAGGGAGAATGATATTTTCCCTTAATTCAATGGAAGAACTGATGTTTGGACTTTTTTCCAGCAAGGTGTCTTGCCCTGAAATTTCCAACAGTAACCTTTTTGAAGTTTCGTACTCGGTGTAAATCCATTTCCAAAATTCACCGAATTTAGGGTCCTTTTCCAAGTATGCTGACAGAGGAAAGTACGTTTTACTCAAAGACTGCATGCTGTTTTCAACCAGGGTCCTAAAAAACAATGATTTTTGATAAAGTGATTTTACCTCGCCAAGGTCTCCTTGATCTTCGTATGCTTTAAGTGCTGCTCCAAATCCAAAGAATCCGGGAACATTTTGTTTCATTTGACTCCAGGCTCCTACAAAAGGAATAGCTCTTAGGTCTTCCAGCTTTAGTTTAGCATCTTTTTTACGTTTGGATGGTCTAGAACCCACATTTGTTTTTCCGTAAAACTTCAAAACGCTGACATCCTCTAGGTATTCAACAAATCTTGGGTGAGCTTTAAAATCACAATATGTTTTGTAACTGATGTTAGCAAGGTCTTCGATCAGCACTTTTTGTTTGTCATTTAATTCAGCCACATCCCCTTTAAAAACAGAATTTTCTAAACCGGCACAAAACAATTGTTCCATGTTGTATTGACTGGAGTTTAATGTACCAAAATTAGAACTGATTGTTTGACCCTGAATGGTAAGTTGTATCTCGTGATCATCAATGTTCTTCCCTAAGGAAGAGTAAAATTTATTCGTGTTTCCACCACCTCTTGCAGGTGGTCCACCACGACCATCAAAAAACACTACTTTTACATCGTTAGCTCTTGCTATGGTACTTAAATTTTCTTTGGCTTGAAAAATTGACCAGTTCGCTTTTAGATATCCGCCGTCTTTTGTTCCGTCAGAAAAACCAAGCATTACATATTGTTTTCTTTGACGTCTTTCAATGTGAGCACCGTATACTTTATGCTTGTATAACTCATCCATGATCGCATTAGCGTTTTGTAAATCGTCAATGGTTTCAAACAAAGGCACAATGTCAAAATTCATTTTATCGGCTTCCCAGCCACAAATTCTGGCAAGAGCATATACCTCCATCATGTTTAAGGCACTTTGTGTGTTGGAAATAATGTAGCGATGACACGCTTCTTCACCATTTTCGTCTTGTATAGTTTTAAGAGCATAAATGGACTTTAAAGTTTGCCTGGTTAAGCCCTCCTTAAATATTTCAGGATCGATACTGCCTTCCATAGTAAGCAAAACCTTGATTTTTTCTTTGTCGGAAAGGGAATCATAATCCTTAGGAATACTTCCTTTTATGTCTGTTTTTCCACTGGACATTGCTGCGAACACATCGTTTAATGTTTCGATGTGGATGCTTGAATCTTGACGAATATCCATAGACGTAAAGTGGAAACCAAACATCTTTACCTTGATGATGAAATCCTCTAAACCCTCTAAAAATAGACCTTGATGGTGTTCAATGACGTAATCTCGGATGTCTTGTAAGTCTTTTATTAAATCTTGTTTGTCTTGGTAACGACTACCTCGAGTATTGAAAATAGTATTGCTTAGTTTGTGGTATACTTTTTCAACAGCTTCATCTACTCCAGTAAAAGTTAACCTTTTTCTCATTTTTTTTGCATCACGGAAATAGCAAATAAAAATTTTATGTTTTAGTTCACGAGCAACATCTAATGTGTTTTCAGAGGTCACAAATGGGTTTCCATCTCTGTCGCCACACGGCCAAAAGCCAATGCTGACTATGTCTTTGTCGTAGTCTTTAATGCCATGCTTGACTAATTCTTTACGAACTCTTTTATGCACGTTAGCTACCGAATGATAAAATACGTTTTCCAAGTACCACATTAATCTTACAGCCTCGTCATATGGAGTGGGTTTTTCTTTACTTACAAACGCAGTACGCCCTAGTTGCTGCAATAAGTCGTTGATTCCCTTGAGGTTGTTCGCCCTGATGGCTTGTTCTAATTCGTTGATAATAGACAACACTCTTCCTGGGTAAAATTGTGTCGGATGTGCAGTTAATACTACCCTAATTTTAAAGTCGTTTATTTTTTTTAGTAACCTGTCTGTTTTATTTTGACTTTGCGACCGCCTGAACAAAAACTTAACGGTTCCGTTACCGTTCAAATCGTTAATTTCCTCAAATGCTGCATCTTCAACAGCATCAAATAATACCACTTGACGTTCAATGTATTGGATGAACTTGAAAAGCAAACTTAGTTTGTCTTCGTCAGACTCGGCAGTAGTATGGTTTTTGAAAAATTTATTTACAATTTCTTGTGGATTTTTTTTAGCTGCAAACCCTTTTTCACACTCATGAAACAAAACAGGCAACAAAACCCCTGTATTTGTTATTTCCTCGAAAGGAAGTGTAAGGAATAAGCTGTTGAAAATTTGATATTTTATGGCAATTTTATCTTGAAATTTGCTTGTAGCTTCACTCATATTTATTGAAATAAGGTTGATCGCCAAATTTATCAATAATATACTCAATCCACATAAGTTTTTCGGGAATTTTCGTGATCGGATATTTTCTTCATCAAGCAAAAAAAATAAGCATTGACTCCGCTACTGTTTCATTTTTTAAAGATGTAAAAGGGATGAAGATCAGATAAAAACCGAAAAAATAGATGGTTTATAAGTTAACCGAATCGTAACATTTATTACCTATTTCCACATCCCTACTTTAGTGAGTTTTACTGTTTTTCCAAAAAATATTTTTGAGGACTCTTCAAATGAAGAAGTAAAGTCAGAAACAAAAAACAAATGGTCATCGGCTTTTGAGCTGCTTAGAATATTCAGGTTGGTCAATGTTTTTTTGACTTTTTCGGCTACTATTTCGGCACTGTTGATGACTTCAACTTGTTTGTTATTATTGACGTAATAACTTTTTATTTCCTCTTCAATGATTG
>JBLIAZ010000201.1:0-4328 GCA_047631875.1 Saprospiraceae bacterium | reverse complement strand
TCAGGTTGAGGTTCTCCAAAGATAACGGTGTAATCCTCTACTTCACCATAAGAAAAAGTTTCGCAAGCTGTTTGAGCTCCGTTGTATTTCATAGAAACTCTCATTCTTGTGGTGTCAACGGTACTAGCAGGAACAGTAAACGTTCCTGTTTTTACACCTGAACCTGCGCTGCCGCCATCAAAGACTAGTTCACCTGCATCGTCAAAATCTTTATCACCATTGTAATCAATCCAAATTTTCCAATATTCGTTATAGGCACTTCCAGAAAAACCAGGAGTTAAGCTTAAACTTACTTGCTCGTTAGCAGCCATTGTTATTTCTTGAGCTGTGAAATCGGCATAACCACCATTTGCACCCGTTGTATTGTTGAATGCACCAATAGTAACATCAGCAATCCATTCATCGCTTACACTATTTCCTTTTGAAGCACAATAGGAAGCTTCAGGAGGAGTTCCTCCACCTGTTACAAAAGATTCTCTAAATCCACCTTGAGCAAACAAAGCTAATACACGTTCTTTTTGTCCTTCAGAAAACATGTACATACACCCATCATTGGTGTAATCCATGTAGTTCATAAACATATCGTTTGAAGTACAAGAGTTTTGAGGATGATTAGGGCATCCACCAGAAGATTTAAGTTGCGAAGGAGTATCACCTACTAAGTCATCTCCACAAGTCGCGTCTCCCCAGATATGTCTAAGGTTTAACCAGTGACCTACTTCATGCGTAGCTGTTCTTCCTAAGTCGTAAGGAGCAGTTGCGCCTTCAGCGCCAGTACCTGTGTATTTGTAATGACAAACTACACCATCAGTGTCAGCAGGTCCACCAGGAAATTGTGCGTATCCTAGCAAGGTTGAACCTAAATCACATACCCAATAGTTAAGGTATTGTCCTGTAGGCCATGCGTCATGTCCACCACGACTGTTGAATTTCATGTCGTCATTAGCACTAAACGACGATTTTGAAGTTTGTGTTCTAGTGATTCCACTATGAGGATTCCCATTTGGATCTTCTGTAGCCAACACAAAGTTAATTCCTACATCTGCTACTAAAGAAGCAAATTCGGAAGGTGTGTTGGTGTAATCACTATTTTGTTTGTTGAAATCTTCTTGCAAAACAGTTAATTGACTCATGATTTGAGCTTCACTAATGTTTTCAGCAGCATTGTTGTATAATACGTGAAAGACGATTGGAATAGTAACCGCTTCTCGAAGAGTGCCATTTGCTTTTTGTAATCTGATTAATTGTTGAACTTGTTTTTCAAGGTTATCCATTTTTTGAACTAACCGAGGATCCTCTTTAGTCAATCGATCTAGATTTTCCATAGCAGCACACGTTCTTTGCGAGAATGAATATGTAGAATATCCGACTGATAGAGCTAATAGTAGTAGAACTTTTTTCATAAAAACTTCGTTGAATTGGGTTAATATTTGTGTTAGTCGAGTTCGAAGAAAGTAATTGATTGTTAGAAATACAAATATTCTTTGAAGTATTTTATTGAAAATGGGTCATTTAATTACGAGTATTTTTGATTTAAATTAATGATATCAATAGAATCAGGTGAAAATATTTTTTTAAATTTTATGTGATTGACGAAAATCGTAAAAGAATAATAGTATGGTATATAAATAATAATGTAGATTTATATTCTGAATTACTTCCTGTATAGTAGTACAGAAATTAAGAGGGTGTTTAGCTAAAGTAATTTGTTGAATTGAGTCCTTAGCAGAAATTCGTACACTAATGATTTGTGAAAAGTACAAGAGTGTACTATTTAGTTTAAATTATAATAATTTAAACCAAACGTAATACATGAAATTTATTGAAGCACTCCATTAATCAAATCATCAACAATTGCGGGGTTAAGCAAAGTGGATGTGTCACCGAGTTGGGAGAATTCGCCTTCTGCTATTTTTCTTAAAATTCGTCTCATAATTTTACCAGACCTTGTTTTTGGTAGTTCGCTTACAAATTGAATCATGTCGGGTTTGGCGATGGCTCCAATTTGCTCTTTGACAGTATCAATTATTTCTTGCTTTATTTTGGGAGATGCATTATTTTTTGTAATAACGTAGGCATAAATCCCTTGTCCTTTGATAGGGTGCGGATATCCAACAATCGCACTTTCAATCACTTTGTCGTGCTGGTTGATCGCATTTTCAACTTCGGCAGTACCTATGCGATGGCCACTTACATTTAGTACATCATCGACACGACCTGTAATTCGGTAGTCGCCTGTTTCGTCTCGGTAAGCACCGTCTCCAGTAAAATAGTAATTTTTGAAAGTAGAAAAATAAGTCGTCCGACAACGTTCATGATCGTCATAGATGGTACGAATCATACCGGGCCAAGGATGTTTAATGCATAAATTACCATTGGTATTAGGTTCCGTGACTTCAATTCCGTTTTCATCTAATAGTATGGCTTGTATGCCAGGTAATGGTTTGGTGGCAAAAGTTGGCTTCTGTGGAGTTACACCTCCTAAGTTTGAAATTAGAATACCGCCAGTTTCTGTTTGCCACCACGTATCTACAATCTGACAATTCTTTTTCCCAATGTGTTTGTAGTACCATTGCCAAGCTTCTTCGTTAATGGGTTCTCCGACAGTTCCAAGAATTTTCAGGGAAGAAAGATCGTAGTTTTTAAGTACCTCTTCACCATGTGCCATAAGGCTTCGGATAGCAGTGGGAGCCGTGTAAAAAATGTTTACTTGATATTTGTCAATGATGTCCCAATACCTTCCAACAGTAGGGTAAGTAGGAATACCTTCGAACATGATATTTTTTGCCCCAGCCGATAAAGGCCCGTAAATGATGTAACTGTGGCCTGTAATCCACCCAACATCAGCAGCACAAAAATACACTTGGTTGGCCTGGTACTGAAAAACATTCACAAAACTATACGTGGTGTAAACCATATATCCTGCACATGTGTGCACCACTCCTTTAGGTTTACCTGTCGAACCAGATGTATACAAAATAAACAGCGGGTCTTCTGCATCCATAATTTCTGCAGGCTCTGTCACGGCTTCCAAAACGTTGACATCATTTAAACACGTATGCCACCAGAAATCTCTTTCAGGGACCATCGATATTTTTTCTTTTGTTCTTTCCACGACTATTACATGAGATACTGTGCTGCATTGTTCAAGAGCTTCGTCTATGGTGTTTTTAAGAGATATTGTTTTGTTTCCTCTAAAAGCACCATCACAAGTAATAATAGCAACAGCTTCAGCATCATTGACCCTGTCGGCAATACTTTGTGCGCTGAATCCTCCAAAAATCACAGAATGCACTGCACCAATTCTAGCGCAGGCTAAAACAGCAATGGTTAATTCTGGGATCATACCCATATAAAGACATACGCGATCTCCTTTTTTAATTCCTTTTTGTCTTAATGCCTGAGCGGCTGCACAAACTTGTTGATGGAGTTGAGTGTAGGTAAATGATCGTCCTTTTTCACTAGGATTGTTTGGTTCCCATGTCAGTGCTTGTTGATCTCCTTGAGTTTCTAAATGCCTGTCCAGACAATTTTCTGTGATATTAAGTTTGCCTCCTTTAAACCAAGCAATCTTAGGGTCTGTAAAATTCCATTCACACACCTTGTCCCATCGTTTGTGCCAATAAAAATGACTTGCAACATCGCCCCAAAACTTATCTGGATTTTCATTCGCTGTTGTAACTGCTTCGTTATATTCTTGAGAAGAGGTATGCTGAAAAGGATATGACATATATGTAGTGTGTTGCTAAAATGATGCAATTAAAAATCTAAGTTAAATGTAAGCTTGACAAGCAACATATCAAAATTACGAGGGAACAATACCAAAAAAGATGATGTCAGCTATTAAATATCCAAATTACTATCTTCACCAAATTATTGAGTGTTAGCGTTGTATTCTTAAAGAAATAATGTTTCTATTGTTAAAAAAAATAATCATCATTGCCAGTTGCTTGCTCGCTCTTTTTAGAGTGTCTGCGCAAGATGTTGTGTTTATTTGCAATGGGAAATATTATTCTATTAAAAGCAGTACTTGGGACACCCCATTAAGTCAGCATTTTGATAAATATGCACAGAATGTCAACATGGATCAACTGCAATTACCTTTTGAAGGAGGTTTTGATAAACTCAAAAATCAGATAAAAAATGAGTTTAACTTCAATGCATGGTCTTTAAGATTTAAAGAGATACTGGTCTATGATAAACCTGTAAATAAGCAAGCAGGAGAATTGAGGTATATGCTTAAAATTACGCGCTACTACTATTTGCCAGTGAGCATTCCGTTTAATAATGACGGGGATATATTATCGACCGAATTGGCTCAGAAAATT
>JBLIAZ010000200.1:0-4390 GCA_047631875.1 Saprospiraceae bacterium | reverse complement strand
ACTTATATAATTTGGAAGTCCAACGGTGGGATCGTTCACCCTTGTTAGTTTATGCTAACAGGTACATTCATTACGAAATTACATATAACGACAACAATCGTACATCCTACACTAAGGACAGTCTTTACATTCCTTACACGAATGAAATATTTACGGATACCATCTATTATTAATTAAGGAGTTACCAATTAAAAACAAGCAATACTTAAAATTAAATTCAAAATATCATGAAAAAATTAAGCATAATCATACTCGCCTTCGCTGTTTCGTTTACGGCAAAAACACAAGAAAAATTAGCAGTAATAAATTTTGATATTGTAGGGAATGCTCTTACAAAGCAACAATGCTTGTCCATTACGCGAAATGAGATTTCGAAATTAGGCAGGTACATCGTAATAGACAAGTACACTGTCCAAGAGTCACTAGAGACCAATGTGGTTAATTTTAGCTCTTGCTACGGTACTAGCTGTTTACTAAAAGTTGGAAAGCATTTGAATGCGGATTATGTTGTCGCAGGAGAGGTAGAGATAATTGTAGACAAAGCCATTATTACCTTGCGGTTAATTGATGTTAAGAATGGTGAGTCCATTAAAACATCTTATTCCGAATATTATTGGTCGGAATCAAGTGCTGAGCGCTTGATTCAGTTGTCTGTGCTCAAACTTTTTAATGTTAAAACAGATGATAAATTGTTGAATATTTACGATTACGATAAAGTAAAACAAGGAGTGTTGGAAGGCCCTCAGATACTAAAGTACGATTTGTCAGGCCCTCGATTTGGCGGAGTTTACCAAACGGGAATAATGGGAGAAGTCCTTACTCAAAGTAAGAACGAAGGAGGGTTTGACAAGCAACAATTCATGACGGTAATTGGTTATCAATATGAACAACAGTATTTGTTTACTGGGACTTTTCAAGCTGTGTTTCAAACTAATTTTTCATTGACAGGTTTGGATCAACAAATGGCACTTCCTTCCTTGACTTTTATTAACGGATTTCGTTCTACAGTAACTGGTTGGGAATTTGGATTTGGCCCCTCATTCAGGTTAAGAAGAAGTTCCGAGGGTTTTTACAGGACAGCTGAAAACGGAGACAGGACGTGGCATTTATCCGATGAGGCATTAGCATATGAAAATCCTGACAAATTTGAACGCCTTGACAGCAGGGGAAACACAAGGGTCATCAGTTCTTGGGTTTGGGGAGTCGGTAAAAGTTTCAGAGCAGGAAACATGAACATACCTGTTAATATTTATGTAGTACCAGATAATGATGGCTGGTTATTTGGTTTCTCTATGGGGTATGCTTTAGATATGTAATTGGTCGTTTTTTTAAGGTTAAAATAGTCGAATGGAAATTTTCTGTTCGACTATTTTTTTGTTCATTTTTTAATTTTTGAGATTTCTTTATCCATTGACAAAATTCCTTTTGTATTTTTGTCACTCATTTGATTATCAGATTTCCACATGAAAAGATTTACCATTACCACTGCTTTACCATATGCCAATGGTCCTTTGCATTTAGGACACGTGGCAGGTGTATATATTCCATCGGATATTTATGCAAGGTACATGCGCCTAAAAGGGAATGACGTAGCTTTTATTGGAGGGACTGACGAACATGGAGTGCCGATATCAATCAAGGCAAAAAAGGAAGGGGTAAGCCCTAAAGAGGTGGTGGATAAGTTTCATGGTATCATCAAAAATTCATTAAAAGGATTGAACATTTCGCTGGATGTGTTTGGACAAACTTCGTCGGCATCTCATCATGAAATGGCAACAGCGTGGTTCAAGGAATTAGCAGCCAAAGGAGAATTTAAGGAAGAGGTAGCGGAGCAATATTATGATGAAGAGAACAAGCAGTTTCTTGCCGACAGGTACATCACAGGAACTTGTCCTGAATGTAAAAATGAAGGAGCTTATGGTGACCAATGTGAAAAATGCGGGTCTTCTTTAAGTGCTACGGAATTGATTAACCCTAAGTCCACAATCAGTGGAAATAAACCAGTTTTAAAACAAACGAAACATTGGTATCTACAATTAGATAAGTACGAGCCTTGGTTAAAGGAGTGGATTGAAAGTAAAAAGAGCATTTTAAAATCAAATGTTTATGGCCAGGTTAATTCATGGCTTGATTCAGGATTGCACCCTAGGGCTATCACCCGAGATTTAGATTGGGGTGTACCCGTTCCATTGGAGGGTGGAGAAGGAAAAGTATTGTACGTTTGGTTTGACGCTCCTATTGGGTATGTGTCTTTCACGAAGCAATTGATGGAGGAAGGCCTCGAAAAGTTCAAAGGAAAAACATGGGAGGATTATTGGAAAAAAGAAGGTGACTCCAAGTTGGTTCACTTTTTAGGAAAGGATAACATTGTGTTTCATTGCATCATTTTCCCATCGATGCTAAAGCAAATGGGGGATTACATTTTACCTGAAAACATTCCAGCAAATGAGTTTTTAAACCTAGAAGGTGAAAAATTTTCAACTTCTGGAAATTGGGCTGTGTGGTTGGATGATTATTTAGCAGATTTCCCAGGTCAAAGTGATGTGCTGAGGTATGTATTGTGCGCTAACATGCCCGAGCAAAAAGATGCTGATTTTACTTGGAAGGATTTTCAAGCGAAAAACAACAATGAACTGGTTGCTAACATGGGTAATTTCATCAATAGGACAGTGGTTTTGATGAATAAGTATTGGGATGGAGTTGTGCCAGCCCAAGGGGATTTGTCTGATGATGATAAAAATACCTTAGCACAATTAAACGCTTACCCTCAAAGTATAGGAGCATCGATTGAAAAATTCAGATTCAAAGAAGCCTTACATGAACTCATGAGATTATGTAGTTTAGGGAACAAATATTTGGCCGATTCCGAACCATGGAAACTGATAAAAACTGATGAACCGCGAGTAAGAACCATCATGAATATTGCTGCTCAAATTTCGGGCGCGATTGCGCAATTGTCTTTGCCGTTCTTACCTGAAACATCTGAAAAACTAAGGGCAATGTTAAACATTGATGCAGTAAATTGGGACGATGTAACCGATAAAACGGTACCGTCTGATCATCAAATAAATAAGGCAGCATTGCTCTTTAGCAAAATAGAAGACACCACAATAGAATTACAATTAAACAAATTAATGGAAGCTAAAAAAGAAGCTGAAGTGGCAAATGCAGTGGTTGAGCCTCAAAAAGAGCTTGTGACTTTTGATGATTTTCAAAAAATGGACATCAGGATAGGAACCATCGTTGAAGCTCAAAAAGTTCCAAAGACAAAAAAATTATTGCAACTCATTGTTGACACGGGAATTGATCAAAGGACAATTGTTTCGGGTATAGCCGAGCATTACGCACCTGAAGATATTGTGGGTAAACAGGTGAGTATTCTAGTAAATTTAGCTCCCAGAAACATTAAGGGGATTGAGTCACAAGGAATGATTTTAATGGCTGAAAATTCTGACGATACATTAGCTTTTGTTCAGCCTGATAAGGCAATTAAGACAGGAGGAGGAGTAGCCTAGGGAACAGAAGTGAACCAGCTAATTTTAAAACTTCACAACCTTATTTC
This sequence comes from Saprospiraceae bacterium, assembly GCA_047631875.1. Classification (GTDB taxonomy): domain Bacteria; phylum Bacteroidota; class Bacteroidia; order Flavobacteriales_C; genus JBLIAZ01. Next base: position 828 of record JBLIAZ010000200.1, on the reverse strand, counting down.
ATTTTCTGCGTAGATTAGCATGTAGGTGAAATCATTCATTACCATATTACTAATTTGTTTTTGCGCCATTTCCAATGGTCAAAAGTACAATTTTAAACGATTTTCCGTAGAGGAAGGTTTGTCGCAACCAGGTTTGTTTTGCTTGCAGGAAGATTATCATGGGAACTTATGGGTTGGATTGGACAATGGAGGTGTTCAAGTTTTTGATGGTTGGAAGTTCAAAACCATTGACAATAGGATAACTGGCAAAAACATCAGGGCGCTATTTAATAGTTCGGAAGGTGACATGTGGATAGGGTCATCAACGGATGGCATTACTGTGCTGGGCTCGGACACCATCCATTTAGGTCATGAGCAAGGACTAGTATCCAATCACGTCAGGTCATTTTGCGAAGACATTAAAGGGAAAATATGGGTGAGTACTATTGGAGGTGGAGTTGTTGTTTTCGAAGATAAAACTGTTTTTAAATCATATGAGTATGACAATGGCTTACCGAGTTTAAATTCAAGAGCTGTACTGAGTGCACACAATGGAAATGTGTGGGTTGGAACCGACAGAGGTCTTGTGGTATTCAAAGATTATCAAGTTGTAACAACATATAGCAAAAAGAAGGGGTTGCTAGGAAATAAAATTCTCGCTCTAACACAAGACCACGAAGGGAATGTTTGGGTAGGTACTGAGAAAGGGTTGAACATGATAGCAACTGATACAATTTTGTCTTTTGATCGTGAATTTGGATTAAAAGGAAAACGAGTGAAGTCCTTGTTGGTCGACGCTAAAAATAAAATTTGGATTGGAACAAGAAACGGCTTAGGCTGTTTAAGTTT
>JBLIAZ010000199.1:0-4425 GCA_047631875.1 Saprospiraceae bacterium | reverse complement strand
TAATTTCACCCTTAGATTTAAAATTTTTCAAATCCGTGGGTCTTTTTTTTAGTAAATCACCAAACGCTCCTTCCACATCAGAATTGAAAACAAGTTTACCGGAAGAGACTACTAATTTGTCTTTCGAGAGTTTGTCAATCAAATGTGGAATATCAACACTTCCTTCTAAATGCAGTTTTGCATTTAGCTTTTTAATTCCTCGAATGCTACCTTGGCCTTTTAATTCACTGTTTCCAGTTCTTACCACAAATTCCTTAATAGAAAAATCAGCAAGGTTTACGTCGTTTAAATTACTCCAGTTTAAGGTGCTGTTAATGTCAACTCCTTGTAAATGAAATTTTTCAGTCAATTGCACGGAAGCTCCGTCTATTTGAAATTCACCAACCAAAGAGGTGGTAAAGGAGGGCTTGTCTTTGATGGTGCCTTTTGCCGAAACGCGTCCTGAAAGCTTGTGTTTTAGTAGTTCCTTCTGTGTTTTAGCGTCAAGCAATAACATTACTTGTTTTAAATCACCCTTTTTTAATTCAAAATTAGTGGTGTTTAATGCTTTGTCACGATCATAGTTCCCGGCGACAATAAGTGCTAGCGTAATGATCTTTCCTTTTAAGAATGAGTACGTGATAGATTTTTCAGTAATTTCAATTTTGATGTCGCCCTTTATTGGAATGTTTTCCACAGTGTAAGGATTTGTGATCAACCTGTTTACTACTCCGTCCCATTTACAATTGAAAATTTTATCCTCTCCTAAAGTGATTTCTATGCTGCTGTTAAACGAATGAGTTTTAATTTTAAAATGAGTTTTTTCATCCGTGTAAAACACTTTAGTATTGATTAAATTTACCTCGTTAATGTTAAGTATTCCTTGTGAGGTGGAATCTTCTTTCTCTTTAAAAATCAGGTAATTTGGATTTCCCTTGCTGTCAACGATGATGTTTACCGTAGCGTCTTCAACCGTAATTTCGTTGATGATCATTTCATTTCTAATCAAAGACATTAAATTAAAAGAGAGGTATATTTTTTTAGCCTTGATAAATGGTTTGTCCTCTTTTTTATTACCCTGAACTGTGATGTTTTGGATTTCAACGGAAGCTTTTGGAAACTTGCTGAAAATGGAAAAGCTAATATCCATAATTTCAACAGGTCTGCTGAGCTTTTGATTCAGCTCCTTGATGACTAGTGATTCTACCTTGTCAGCGTAGAAAATAGTTACTACAGCTCCGGCAGCAGCAAATAGCAAAATAGCAATTGTGCACCAAATCAATATTTTCTTTACAATTCTCAAAAGTCAGGTAGTAAGGTTACTTGTAGTTAAAACTTAACTCAAAAATAGACAAGAAAATTGTGAGTAGGAAGAAGAGTAGTTTAAAGTTATATTTCCTTTCGTAACCTACCAACAGGAATTTTCAACTGTTCTCGGTATTTCGCAACAGTCCGTCGGGCTATTAAATAGCCTCTTTCTTTAAGAACGTCCTTTAGTTTTTCGTCGGTGTATGGTTTTCTTTTTTCTTCACTGTCAATGGCATCTTGAAGTATTTTTTTAATTTCTCGCGTTGATATTTCCTCGCCTTTGTCATTCTGCATGCTTTCCGAAAAGAACGATTTTAATAAAAAAGTACCAAAATGTGTTTGGATGTATTTTGAATTGGCAACCCTTGATATAGTGGAGATGTCCATTTTAACAATGTCAGCGATGTCTTTTAAAATCATTGGTTTCAACTTGGTTTCGTCGCCATCAATAAAGTACTCTTTTTGATAATTGATAATGGTTTGCATAGTGGTTAACAGCGTGTTTTGTCTTTGACGGATGGCATCAATGAACCACTTAGCAGCATCTAATTTTTGTTTAACAAACAACACAGCGTCTTTTTGTGATTTGTTCGCACCTTTTTTATTAGCAGAATAAGCTTTCATTAAATTGGTATACTCCCTGCTTATTTTTAATTCAGGAGCATTCCTTGAGTTTAAAGACAATTCCAAGTTTTCGTTTTGACTGTTTAAAATAAAATCGGGGATGATTGTTTGAGCAGTCCTTTGGGTTTCGTTCATTGAATTACCGGGCTTCGGATTCAATTTCAATATCTCAGCTACTGCATCTTTCAACTGCTCTTCAGTGATGTCTTTTCGTTTGATAATTTTTGTGTAATGCTTTTTAGTTATTTCGTCGAAACAATCTGTTAGTAATACTTGAGCGAGTAGAATAGACTCAGTTGATTTGTTTTTCCTTTTAATTTGAATGAGTAAGCATTCTTGCAAGTCCCTTGCTCCAACACCTGCAGGATCAAAGTTTTGAATTTTTTTAAGCAAACCTCCCAGCTGTTTTACTGTGGTAGAAATATTTTGATAAAAAACTAAGTCGTCACAAATGGATTCTAAATCACGTCGTAAGTATCCAGCTTCATCAAAATTACCCACCAAGTGTTCGGCAATTACTTTTTCATTTTCGTCTAATCTTAATTCACCGAGCTGTCCCATCAGAACTTCGTGAAAAGATTTACCCATGGAAAGCGGAATGCTTTTTTCGTCGTCGTCTGCACTGGTGTTGTTTGCTCTTGTTTTATAGGAAGGTACTTCGTCGTCAGTGATGTATTCAGATAAATCAAAATCCTCTCTGGAGTTTTCTTCGTCTCGGTCAGTGTCTTCACTATTGTCATCCACTTTTTCTTCTTCTTCGTCTGCACCCTCTTCTAGAGCCGGATTGCTTTCAAGTTCCTCTTTTACTCGTTGTTCAAGTTCCGTGGTAGGCACTTGAAGAAGTTTCATTAATTGAATTTGTTGTGGTGATAGTTTTTGCTGTAAACTTTGATGTAGGCTTTGTTTTAACATGGCGTTTAGGTCTTTAGTTCATGTACGGTTTATGTGCTCAAAAAGTTCGCTAAAAACGATTTATTTTGTTGAGCTATTGAATGGATAGTCAAAAGTGATACCAAAATGAAACCAATTGCACAAAATGTGATGCCAATCTACGGCAAATAGATGGAATGTATTAACTTAGTTTGTAAATTATTTTAATGAAAAAGATACTGACTATTATTGGCGCTCGCCCTCAGATAATTAAGGCTGCTGCCATCAGTAGAGCGATTAAAAACAAATTCAGTAATCAGCTTGAAGAGGTATTAGTTCATACTGGTCAACATTATGATGAAAACATGTCAACAGTATTTTTTGACGAGCTTGGAATTCCTGAGCCGGATCACCAATTGACAATTGGTTCAGGGTCTCATGGCGCGCAAACAGGTGAAATGTTAACTGCTATAGAAAGCCTGATTTTGAGCGAAAATCCAGACGGGGTGGTGGTGTATGGAGATACTAACTCTACCATAGCCGGAAGCTTAGCTGCTGTAAAATTGCACGTTCCTGTTATTCACATCGAAGCGGGGTTGAGGTCGTTCAATAAAAAAATGCCTGAAGAAATTAACAGGATTGCCACGGATCATTTTAGTACTTTGTTATTTACTCCAACTGTTTCGGGGATAAAAAACTTAGCAGCTGAAGGATTTAATACCGATCACACCGATGGTGTTGCCGCATTAGACAGTCCACAGGTGTACCACTGTGGAGACATCATGTACGACAACAGCATATTTTTTTCCAAAATAGCAGACGAGGAATCGTCTATATTAGAAAAACTTGGTGTAAAAAGTGACCATTACATTTTAAGTACAGTACATCGTCCTTCGAATACTGATGAAAAGGATAATCTAAAATCAATTTTAAGGGCATTAAATACTATTGCCTTGACAAATCAAATTAAAGTCGTTTTTCCAATTCATCCTAGGACAAAAAATAAAATTGCAGAGCTGTTGACTCAAGCATTTTACAATGATATCAGTGAGAATATTTTATTTGTTCCCCCGGTGTCTTTTTTAGACATGATTAAATTAGAAAAACATGCGCAAATGGTGATAAGCGATTCTGGGGGAGTCCAAAAAGAAGCGTATTTTTTCCAGAAATGTTGCGTTATTTTGAGAGAGGAAACCGAATGGGTTGAAATTGTAGATCAAAAAGCTGCAATAACGGTCGGTGCAGACTATGACAAAATATTGAGTGCATACAATGAACTGAAATTATCCAAATGTACATTTCCTAAAATATTTGGAAGTGGAAAAGCATCGGAGTTTATTTGCGAAAAGATATTGACTACTATTTAATCCCATAGAGCATGTTGTTAATTTTCGTAAAAAAAACTACCAGCAGATTAAACTATGCCTTTAACTTAGTTTTGCGAGACATCATTCAAGTAAAATTTAACTTAACAACAAATCAAGAGGAATTTGAGATATACACAGGACCCAAATTCGTTTACCACGCGCATAGTTTAGAGGAGGAATACTTTGTTCAAGCACATTCATTGTTATTTGAAAATGGAATTATTGAGCAAGAAATGATTGTTTCTGATTGTGAAGGTGAGAAAGTTTTCTTCCCATC
>JBLIAZ010000198.1:0-4444 GCA_047631875.1 Saprospiraceae bacterium | reverse complement strand
CTTTATTCAAAAGAAAAAAAGCGCCATTTTTATTGATTTTGGACAGAATTTCTGATGTCCGAAATTTTGGCGCTATTGTAAGGACAGCTGAATGTGCAGGTGTAGACGCCATCATCATTCCAAAAAAAGGAGCTGCTCAAATTAATGCTGAATCAACAAAAACCTCTGCTGGTGCAATATTTAACATGCCCATTTGTAAAGTAGGTGGCATTGAAACCATACTTCCATACTTGTTAGAATCAGGGATAAAACTAGTGGCTTGTACTGAAAAGACACAACGCATGTACACCGAGGTAGATTACAATCAACCGATTGGTATCATCATGGGGTCCGAAGAAAGTGGAATTGCCAATAGCAACATGAACAAGTGTGATTACATTGTAAAAATCCCACTAGTTGGAAAAACTGATTCTTTGAATGTATCAGTAGCTGCGGGAGCCATAATTTATGAAGCGGTAAGGCAACGGAATTTAGTCCCAGCGTAACACCTCGATATGAAAAAACTTTGGAGCCCTTCTTTAGCTTTTACTAATGACTCCAACATGAATCAATTCATGTTGTGGGTAAATGAAAAGCAAGGACTTCAATTAAATGATTACCACAGTTTATGGAACTGGTCGGTTAAAGACACTCCCCTATTTTGGTCAAGTATTTTTGATTATTTTCAAATAATGCACCATGGGACCAAAACACCAACCTGTACTCAAACGGAAAAAATGATTGGCACCCGTTGGTTTCCTGAAGCAAAAGTAAACTACGCCGAGCATGTCTTTCGTAATCAAAAGGAAGGAACAGCCATCGAGTTTTTGAACGAACAAGGCACAAAAAAAAGTGTTTCTTGGAAAGAACTGGAACAAGAAACAAGCAAGTTAGTCAGTCATTTTAAAAGCCTTGGATTAGGTGTGGGTTCAAAGGTCGCGGCTTTTTTACCTAACATTCCTGAAGCCATCATAGGGTTTTTAGCCTGTAATGCCATTGGCGCGATTTGGAGTAGTTGTTCTCCTGACTTTGGCACTGCTAGTGTACTGGATAGATTTCAACAAATAAAACCAGACGTGTTACTAGTAGCAAATGGCTATTGGTACAATGGAAAAGTTTTTGATAAATCGGAAGCAAACAAACAATTGGTAGATGCTTTAGGTTCATTAAAACAAGTTATCAGCATTAATTACTGTAGTGATTGTCCTGAATTTGAACATGCGATAAACAAACCGTGGACTGAGCTGAAGGAAAGTGACAGCGCATTGTCATTTGAACGTGTAAACTTTAATGACCCTATATGGGTGCTGTATTCTAGTGGAACAACAGGCTTACCAAAAGCAATTACTCACAGTGTTGGAGGGATTTTAATAGAACACTTTAAAGCCATGAGTTTACATCAAAATGTGAAACAAGACGAAGTGTTCTTTTGGTTTTCAACCACGGGTTGGATGATGTGGAATTATGCGAACGCTGCATTATTGGTGGGCGCAACTGTAGCCATTTATGACGGATCTCCTGCTTATCCAAATTTAAATACACTATGGGATTACGCTGCTGAAGCTAAAATGAATCATTTTGGTGCAGGTGCAAGTTTCTATATTTCCTGCATGAAACAAGGACTAAAATTAAACAACGATTTACCGGATTTAAGCTCTCTAGGTTCCACAGGGTCACCACTCACCCCTGACGCTTTTTTATGGATTTACAAGCACATCAAAAATGACTTATGGTTAATTTCCTTGAGCGGAGGAACTGATGTTTGCAGTGGTTTTGTTGGAGGAAACCCTTTTGATGATGTAGTTGAAGGTGAAATTCAGTGCAGAATGTTAGGAGTTGATTTACATGCATACAATGAAAGTGGTGAAAAGGTAATTGATGAACTAGGAGAAATGGTCATTGACTCCCCGCTCCCATCCATGCCTATTTACTTTTGGAACGACAAGAACAACAAGCGGTACCAAGAAAGTTATTTTGAGATGTACCCTGAAAAATGGCGTCACGGTGATTGGATTAAAATAAGCAAGGAAGGTAGTGTCATTATCTTTGGACGATCCGACAGCACCTTAAACAGAGGAGGCGTTCGTATTGGCACAAGTGAAATATACAACGCAACTGAAACCTTCGAAGAAATAAAGGACAGCGTAGTCGTTTGTGTTAACAATACAAAAGGCGATGAACTCATGCTGCTCTTTGTAGTCCTAAAAGAGGGTGTTCAACTTAATGCCAAATTGAAAATTAAAATTAATAAGCAGTTAATTAGAATGTACTCTCCCAGGCACATGCCCGATCAGATAATACCTATTCAAGAAGTGCCATATACCATGAATGGGAAAAAAATGGAAACACCCATCAAAAAAATACTTTCTGGAAAAACTCTCAGTACTTCAACAGACGCCATGAAAAATCCTGAAAGCCTTAAGTTTTTTCAAAACTACAAGCTGTAGTTCACCCGTAATTTAGAGTAAGAGAATCATAATCATTCCAAATACAACACTCGCAACAAGGTTTGCCCTACCGCTTTTAGTGTTGGTTTATGAATGTTGTCCATAGTGTCATCATGAGTGTGCCATGAGTCTGGGAAACGACCGCTCTCTTTGTCTCTGTGAATAACATCAATACAAGGAATACCTGCTTGGTTGACATATAAATGATCATCTGTTATAGGGTAAGTAATGTCTCTGACAAACATGTTTTGATGCCCCAAGGCATGAGCTGATGACCAAACTTTATCAAGTACATGACGTGCATATTGATTTGAATAACCTTCATAAAAAAAACAAGCATCTTTGTCTCCTACCATGTCTAAATTAACAGCGAAATACGGTAGTCCATTTTCATAGGTTGGGTTTTTAGCCCAAAATTGTGAACCATAACAAAATGAGGATGTCGCAGACGAAACCCCATAGTCCTCAATGTCAAAAAGCAAAATATCAACACCTATTGATAGGTCATTAGTTTTTAAAATTCTGGCAATTTCAAGCAATACTCCTACTCCACTTCCACCGTCATTAGCCCCGTCTATGGGCTTCACGTGTTCCGACACATCGTCATCGTTGTCACCCCAAGGCCTAGTGTCCCAGTGAGCAGTCAATAAAACTCTTCGTTTGATTTCAGGATTGATTGACGCAAAAATGTTAGTAAATTTTAATTTTGAGCCATCATGAGCAACTTGTTCTCCCTGCTGAAGTTGAACTTTCCAATTAAATGATTTAAGTTTTTCAGTCAAATAAAACCTACAAGAATCGTGTGCTTGACTATTTGGTATTCTTGGTCCAAAATCAACTTGATTTTGAATGTATAAATAAGCAGAATCTTTAGAAAATTCAGGAACTAAAATAGACGCTTCCGCAGGTTCAACATATCCTACTATGTCAAGATTATTAGTGTTTTCCTTTTGAGGATCGCCACAAGAAACCAGCACCAAAACACTAAATAAGCAAACGAAAAATCCAAAAAACTTATTAATCGTCATCACAATTTTAATTAATTGACCACTCTGTACCTTGTGCAGTGTCTTTGATTGTGATGTTTATAGCAGCCAAGTCGTCCCTTAGTTGATCAGACAAAGCAAAATCTTTGTCTGCCTTAGCTTTAGCTCTTAGCTTGATTAGCATCTCGATTAATTCTCCAGATTTATCTCCCGCTTTACTTTCTGTTTCATCATCCGCTTCAATCCCCATGATCTCGAATAAAAACAGTTGCATCAACTGCTTCATTGCTTTCACGTCTTTTGCTGTAACTTTAATTTTACCATCTTTTGCACCGTTAATTTGCTTAACCATGTCAAACAAGGCAGCGCAAACCATGGGCGTGTTAAAATCGTCGTTCATTGCAGCATAACACCTGGATTCAAATTCTTTCACATTGATATCCGAGGAACTCGAAACAGTAAGTTCATCCAAAGTACCTACAGCAGTTAATAGTTTTTTCAAAGCCTTCTCTGATGAAGAAAGTGCATCATTGCTTAAATCTAAGGTACTTCTATAATGACACTGCATCATAAAAAAACGCACAGCGGTAGGGCGATATGGCTTATCGAACACATCGGTTTTGCCTTCGAACATTTCCATTGGCAAGAAGAACTTACCTGTACTTTTACTCATTTTTTCGCCATCCAATGTAAGCATGTTAGCATGCAACCAGTATTTAACAGGATTATTTCCCGTCACTGCTACATTTTGAGCAATTTCACATTCATGATGTGGGAATTTTAAATCCATTCCGCCACCGTGAATATCAAAAGTCTCTCCCAAATACTTTGTACTCATCACACTACACTCAAGATGCCATCCCGGAAAACCATTTCCCCATGGAGAATCCCATTGCATGAGATGTCGTTTGTCTGCTTTCTTCCACAAAGCAAAATCAAGTGGTGATTTTTTTTCACTTTGACCAGCTAAATCACTTCTAGTGTTTGACAATAAATCTTCTGTTTTTCTTCCTGACAAAGTACCGTAATCAT
>JBLIAZ010000197.1:0-4445 GCA_047631875.1 Saprospiraceae bacterium | reverse complement strand
CTAAAGTAAAAAGAGATTATGTTAAAACAGAAGTAAACGAAGAACTTAATGTAGTAGTTGCTGATGCGATTTACGATAAGGTTTTCGCTATTGCTGCTAAGGGTTCTGAAAAGCATGAAAGAACTGAAGCATTCAATGCTGTTTTTGCTGAATACAAAGAGTCTTTAAGTGAAGATGAGTTAGCTGAAAATGGTAAGTTTTTAGGAACTGCATTTAACAAGGTTCAAAAGAAAGCTGTTAGAGATTGTGTTCTTAAAAACGGAACTAGACTTGACGGAAGAGCTACTGATAAAATTAGAGACATTTGGAGTGAAGTAAATTACTTGCCTTCTCCACATGGTTCGTCTGTGTTTACAAGAGGTGAAACTCAATCTTTGACTACTGTGACCATTGGTACTAAAATGGACAAGCAAAGAATGGATGCTGTTTCTGAAAGCAGAGAAGATCAATTTTATTTACATTATAACTTTCCTCCGTACTCAACAGGTGAAGCTTACCCAATTAGAGGTACTTCTAGAAGAGAAATTGGACACGGTAACTTAGCTCAAAGAGCTTTGAAAGGAGTTTTGCCAACAGGTGAAGATTTTCCTTACACAGTAAGAGTTGTTTCTGATATCTTAGAATCTAACGGTTCTTCGTCAATGGCTACAGTTTGTGCTGGTTCAATGGCGTTAATGGATGCAGGTATTCAAACAACAGGAGGTGTTTCTGGAATTGCAATGGGTTTAATTTATGACAACGAAACCAAAGAGTACGCTGTACTTTCTGATATTTTAGGTGATGAAGATCACTTAGGTGACATGGACTTTAAAGTTGCTGGTACTAAAAAAGGTATTACTGCAACTCAAATGGACATTAAAATTGATGGTTTGTCTTATGAATTATTGACAAAAGCATTGTTTCAATCTAAAGAAGGAAGGTTACATATTCTTTCTGAAATGGAAAAAACAATTGTTAACGCTAACCCAGAGTTTAAACCACACGCTCCAAGAATTGTTGCTGTTACCATTCCGTCTGATTTCATTGGTGCTATTATTGGGCCTGGAGGAAAAGTAATCCAAGAAATGCAAAAAGAAACCAATACTGTTATAGCATTGGAGGAAAACGAAGGTAAAAATACTGCTACAGTTACTGTTGCTGGTGTTAACAAAGATGACATCGATGCTGCAATTGCAAAAATTAAATCAATCGCTACAGTATTAGAAGTTGGAGAGGTTTACCAAGGTAAAATTAAAGCGATTTTAGCTTTCGGTGCTATCATTGAGGTGATGCCTGGAAAAGAAGGTTTGTTGCATATTTCAGAAATAGCTCACAGAAGAGTTGAAGACGTAAGCAAGGAATTTTCGGAAGGGGAAATCGTTGAAGTGAAAGTTTTAGGAATTGATGCTAAGTCAGGGAAAATTAAACTTTCAAGAAAAGCATTGTTGCCAAAGCCAGAAAAAACTGAGCAAGCGTAACATTGTTAATTAATATTTTTAAAAAATGCCGGGTTGTTTCCCGGCATTTTTTATTTTTAAGACTTAAGTTATAAGTGAATACAATTATGAGAAAAATAGCAGTCATAGCTTTAGTAATTACAACCATCATGGTGACATCTTGTGGAGGCAATGGGAGTTCTTCCAAAGCTGATGGTGATGCAATAGAGAATTCTTCCTCAGTAGTTGATATGGAGGCAATCAAAAGAGAATTTAGTTTTGATATCAATAAGGTATCCTATTGTTTAGGTCAAAGTATTCGTCAAAGAGTTAATCAACAGGGTATTACCGACTTGAATGAGTCAGAGTTTATCAATTCCTTTGCTATGGCTAAAAATGGTCAGGCTGTGACTTTGGAGCAGGTGAATGGGAAATTGAATGAAATACGTCAGTCGAAAGGGAAGTATCCTAACTCTCAAAGAGAATTATCAAAGTACATAGGGATGTACTTTGGATTGACCGAAGGAAGTGATGAGTTTGTTAAAAATTTGGTGGTAGTTGATTTTGCTACTGGGTTAAAAGACAATGCCAAAGGAATAAATACTTTAGGAGTAAATTGCGATAGTTTATTCAATAGTGAAAAAAACAAGTACCATGAGTTCATTGGAAAAAGGTACCTAGAGGAAAACAAGAAAAGAAAAGAAGTACTTACTACTGTCTCCGGATTGCAATACCTGGTAATGGAAAAGGGTGAAGGTGATTTGCCTAATAAAAACAGTGATGTGACTGTGCACTACACGGGGACTTTAGTTTCGGGGGTGGTCTTTGACAGTTCTGTAGACAGAGGAGAATCCATTTCGTTCAATTTACAAGGTGTAATTGCAGGATGGACCGAAGGATTGCAATTGATGCCTAAAGGGGCAAAGTACAAATTTTTCATTCCGTACGAGTTAGGGTATGGAGGAAGGTCAGCTGGTAAAATACCACCTTATTCCACTTTGATATTTGAAGTTCAACTGATTGATTTTTGATACATGACTGAAAAAGCACAAGCTTTCAATGTAATAGGTAGTCAAAAAGACATCGGGACAGACATTGAAAACGTCAAGAACCAATTGGATTACTTGGAGCAATATCAATTGCAAATTCTGGAGAAATCAAAAGCTTTAAATTCATTTAATGTGAAATGGCATGGTCCAAAGGAGGGCGAGCCAATATATAAAGAGATTGACAGGTGGATAAGGTGTTACAATCAGTTAGGTGAGCATTTGAAGTGTAAAAACATTGTGGAGGAACAGATTAAAAGGCTGCAAACTGCTTGGTCGGTGTTGACTTTCCAAAAGCCCACAAGTTTGAAAGAAGACCACATTAAGGGTTTCCAAAAATTTGCATATACAGTCTTCCCGTTTTATAGGATTGCTTTTCATAAGAGAAAATCAAAACTAATCAAAAGACAAATTTTATTTTTTTCTAAAGCAACAGCTTCACTTAAAACTTTAGCGTTTAAAATTGAGGCGTTTTACATGGATGGAGTGTAAGGTCGTTGAATGTCGTCGGTTTCCGGTTCAAGTTAATTAGTGTCTTCTAGCCGACCAGAGGTGTGTTTTGCAGTTCAATACATTGCGAGATATGGTACCTTTGCGTGATAAAATTAAAGTGAATATGAAAATACCATTGAAAGTGTTTAGAGTAATTAGTTCGATTTGCATCACGTTCTTGTTAGGCTCATGTTATTCTTCTGTGGCAACCAGACTTGTCAAATCTGAAGGTTTAGGAAATCAGATCAAAGGAAAAAACATCCTGCAAATTGCTTGGACAGCCCAAGGAATGGACTTAATGCAAGAGCATGAAGTTTACAGTGTAAAAATGAACGATCATTGGAGGGGTTTGACAGGGAAAATTGGAACGATGTGGCCGGACAATGACATTGATTTATCATTGAAGTTTGCCGTGGGAACTTTTGATGGTCAAGTGGAGTTTTTGTCAGGAAAAAGAAAGGGTGACAAAGTGGGGCTTCAGTCCTGGGAATTATATGAAATCGATAATGATTCAGTAGTGTTCGCTAAGAAAAATGACAAAAAATTGGTTTTTGCATTGACTGCTACTCAATATTTTATGGAATTAGTAGGTAGGCTGAAAAACGCAGAATTAGTTACCTATGCTGGTGAAAAAAAATTTAATGGTAAAGTGTATGACTTGGTGTTTGTAACCTGGGGAAAAATTAGAAAACACAAAAAAGATGATCAGTACCTGCTGTGGATTAATAAGGAAACAGGGTTATTAGAATATTGTGAATATACTGTCAGGGATATTTCGTTTCCAGGATCATTGTTTACGGCTTGTATTGCTTATTCAGACTTCAGGGACATAGAAGGGGTGAAAATACCATTTAAGCAATACGTTTTTAATGGTGGCCCAAACACAAATTTGGATAAGTATTTGCATAGATTTGCATTGAGGTCATTTACTTTTGATTCATTCCCTAAAAAGGAGTTATATCCTAACGGAAATATGGAAAGGTTAGGCGATGCTAAAAAGAAAAATTAATTTGTGTTTCCTATATTTTACAGGAAAAATCTATTGGGATTTGGAAACCTTTTTTATACTTATAAAGTAAGCTTGATATAACAACGATTAGATTAAAATTATGATGAAATTTGCATTTCTTTTAAGCATATTTATTTCCGTAACAATTGCTATAGTATCTTGTGAATACGACAGGGAGGAAGAAGAAATCGCGGTTGAATCAAATCCTATCGATACTACAACTACGGACACTACCACAACAACTACCACACCTCCAGCTGTTACGTATGACAATACAGTAAAAGCCATAATGAGCGCAAACTGTGCTTCTTCAGGGTGTCATGTTGCTGGTGGTCAATCACCAGATTTATCCACTTACACTAAAGTAAATGACCAATCTGCAAGAGTTAAAGTTAGAGCTGTGGATTTACAAACTATGCCTCCAGGGGGAGGGACTATGACTGCTGGTGATAGAGATGTGCTGAAAAATTGGATAGAAGATGG
>JBLIAZ010000196.1:0-4521 GCA_047631875.1 Saprospiraceae bacterium | reverse complement strand
GATTTGCAGACGATCAGAGGGTCAACAGCAACGCAAAAATTAGCAACCCGAACAAAACGATTTTGGAAATAACCAATGACCTTCCTGAATTCAAAGGTAAAGTGGGGGCTTTTGCTAGTTGGGATGCGTTTCCTTACATCGTTAATGTGGAAAGGAGCGGACTTGTGGTGAACGCTGGTTACAATGACGCTGTTGGAAACGATTTAACCGAAAAGGATAAATATTTAAACGTCTTGCAAAGACAGGCAATCCAACCGTGGGTAGCTGTCAGACAGGACGCATTTACGCACAATTTTGCATTTGAATACATAAAGAGAAAGCAACCGAAATTAATGTGTATATCCTACGGGGAAACGGATGCTTTTGCTCACGAAGGAGATTATCAGCATTATTTGTTTTCAATTGAAAACACCAACAAAATGATAGCACAACTGTGGTCGTATTGTCAGTCTAATGAGTTTTACAAAGACAAAACTACTTTCATCATTACCACTGACCATGGAAGAGGAACCCTTCCTTTGGAGGAGTGGAAAAGCCATGGTCAAAATGTAAAACATTACGGCAAAATGTATAACATTGCTGGGTCAGACCAAACGTGGTTAGCTGTTATTGGGCCAAACATTGAGGCGAAAGGTGAAGTGAAAAATGCTGCACAATTGTACGCATCTCAAATTTTTAGTACGATAAAAAAATCTTACAAATTGATTTCGAAGGTCCCGAAAACAAAGAATCCTTACCTATATTTAAGTAGATCGAAGTTCCTCTTTATAAATCGCAATGAGAATCGATAAATTTACATGGTGTGTTCGTTTAAGTAAAACAAGAAGTATTGCAGCAGAAGCTGTAGCAAAAGGAAAGGTGAAATTGAATGGAGTTGCGGTAAAGCCAAGTAGGGAAGTGGTAGTTGGAGATGTGCTTTCTTTTCAAAAGCACAATTCGGTATTTAATTATGAAGTATTGTTGGTTCCAAAAAGCAGGTTGGGTGCGAAATTAGTATTGGATTATTTGAAGGACATTACAGCACCCGAAGAGGTGGAAAAGTATAGAGTTTATCAACTCAATCAATCAGGTTATCGGGAGAATGGAAAAGGTAAACCCAGCAGAAAGGACAGGAGAGACATTAAGAATTTTTTAGGGGAAGAGTAGTGTGGTTTCCCGCTACCAAATTTATAATCTTTCAAAAAGAATTGAATAGTTTTGTTTTTTTTAGAAAACTCACGGTGAATTTTTCCTCTTGGTTATTTAACCAATCGGTCAAACGGTCTCACCTCTTGAAAGTCGCAAGAGCCCCAGTCAGAGAGGTGTGCGAACTATATTCATTGAATTCAAATTGAATGAAATAGAATTTGATACCAATGTGAAGCAAATAGTTTTTTCCGGTGTATACTGCTACATATTCAAACTTATCAGCTAACGGCTTTACCCTAGCTGCAATGAGATCCATTATTTCAGCAGTTGGGCGTGCTGCTTTTGATAAGTCAATTAAATACATGACTTTTTCGTCAAATTGTTGTAATAATTTTTCTAATTTGTCGAATTGTTCGTTAGTTGTAGCCACATCGTAAGTTGATCCTTCCTTCCACATGATCGTATTTGGACCTATCACTGCAACTTCATTTTCATTCACAGTGTCAATGCTACCTGCCTGATTGTTAGTGTCATTCATAATGTAAAAATATGATTTTTGCTTGACTATACAAACTCTTGTGGTTGGCAACATTGTGGTTAAATTGACAACGATATGGACCAATTTCTATAAGGTAAGTGCGGTATTGATATTTTGGAGCAGACTTTTCTTTATTTCCTTACTGGATGCAAAGACAACGCCTTGTTTATTCATGAAGGTTGTTTCTGTGTCGTTTAAAAGCAAAGGGTTTCCATTGCAATCAGTCGCCGATATCCCTAGCTCGTTAAAAATACAGGAAGTAGCTGCGAAATCCCAGATACTTCCTCCGCCGTCTTGTTTCTTGGGAAGCGCAACATAGCATCCCGGTGCTTCTTCTATCGTCCAAATAGCATTCATGACCGCTCCTCCAAATTGACGTTCCACGACGTTTCGATAACCTAGAGATTTTGCAAACATGTAGATGGTTTTTTTCATGGGTTCATAAGAAGGAAGTTTTTGAAAACTACGGTTGCTTGCGAACAAGAAATCACCACCCTCTTGAAGTTTTTTTAGTTTCCACTTTTTCCCATTTTTCAAACAATGTAAGCCTTTGATAGCCTCATACAAAGTATTTGTCACCGGATCGTAAACCACTCCTAAAACGGATTCCCCTTGTTTATTTACTAAGGCAATTGAAACAGCGTAACCCTTTGAACCTTCAACGAATGGCAAGGTACCATCTAGTGGGTCAACGCACCAAAAGTAGTCCTTTACTAACCGGCTGCCTTCAAGAGTTGAGTCTTCACGCTCTTCTTCAGTAAGCAAACCTAAATCGAAGGGTGCGCATGTCGATAACAGATGTGAAAGAATAATTTCTTGACTCTTGTAATCAATGCTCGTCACAATTTGTGAGGCCTCCGAGTTCCTACCTTTTTTTTGTATCCGATTATGATGGACACTCCTCTGTCCAGCTATGTATTCTCCTGCTTCTAGGGCAGATTTTGCAGCAATTTCCGCTAGCTCTTGTAAATGTGTGTGGTACAGTTTCATTAAATGTAGGAGGGTGTGTTATAATGAATTAAAATGAGTTGTTCGTTTTTTGAGCTTTATCAACTTGGGAAATGACGCGATTTGCTAGTCGCTCGCTGTAACTTGTCAGCTTCCAATGTCCGGGACTCCAACCTTTTAAAAAGCGATGGAAATCAGTCCAGGCTATGGGGAACAGTTGTCGCCATTCATTTTCAAGATTCTCGAAATTAAGGTCTATTTTTTTTCGATGTATTGCACTCCTCAGTTCCTTGAAATAGTAATCCAGTAATTCTTTTTCGTGGACTTCGCATGCTTGGTCATTCAAACAACTTCCCAAAAAATAGGCTACGTCTTTCATACCACAACCTCCCCCAACGTATTGGAAGTCTACGGCAGAAACCTGCAAGCCTCCTTTTGAATCGTTTAAGGAAAAGCAAAAATTGGCGAGTTTGGCGTCGCCATGTACTAATGTTTGGTAAGTACATTCGTTCAATATTTTATCAATTGTAGCAGCTGCTGATTTTAATGAGTGATCGTCTAGTGCGTCTAATTCTTCAGGGCGAGTAGCAAGATGCCAGTAGGTGCCCACTGCCCATAACCCTTCAGGTTTAACCTTCAGGAAGGTTCCATGAAAATTAGCTAGCCACTGGAGGCAGGATTTAATTTCATGAATGGCGACTTGAGTTTTTCTAACTGGGAAACCTGAGGCGTCTAAGTCTTCCAAAACCAGGATGATATTACCTTCTTGATGGCTTACTCCAAAGCACTTTGGTGTTCGGCACGAGTGGTTGCATTTGGCATTGAAATGTTCGTACCAGTGGCTTTCTATTTTGTAGGATTTTAGTTTTCTTTCGTGAGCGATGTCTGAGTTCCAACCTCTAGGATGATTCTCAGTAGTAGACAATTGAATGTGCTTTACCACTACACTAGGGACTTTGCCCTGCTGCACCTCGTACCTCACAATTTTCCCATAACCACTCCACAAACTTTGTATGACTTCTCGTTCCACAATTCTCTCAGCTGAAGTGACTTGTTGGATGTATGAAATTATCGGGTTTGACATCAATTAAAAGAGGTGGTGACTCACCTTAGGTAAATTATAGTTTATTTAATTGTTGTGAAGTTATAGATTAATCCCCAGAAATTGTAGAGATGACAACTTCCACTCGTTGATTTAACGGACTCGCCGGAGGTGCATAGTTCGACCTGTTATCGCACATAGAAGCCTGTATATATTTTGAAGTATTAGGCTTCGAATTATTGACTACAATTTCATTAAGCGGAAATTTCATGGCCTGCATTAGTTTAAGGATTTCTTGTGCTCGTAAATTTCGGAGCGTGCTGTTTTCTAATTTACTGGTGTAACCAATTAAATCAATTTTTTGAATGGAGGGATTGTCTTTAAAAACCACCAACATGTTTTCAAGTTGATGTAACAAATTATCACCCGAAGCTGAATCTTTTTTGAAGAAAAGAACCAAAGAAATCACAGTGCTTTGCGGGACAACTTCAAGGTCAATGGTCAACGAAGTGTCCTTGGAATCCTTTGAAAAGTTAAAAGTGTGTTGGTCAGAACTGAAATATTTTTTTATTTGGGTTCCCAACTGATTAGGGTAATACTCGTCTGAATACACTCGTAAAACAGTCTTTATTTCTGGCACTTCAATCGAAAAAAAACCCATATTATCGCTGTAACATGTGTCAAGGTTGCCTGTAATGTTCTTGACCACAATTTGGGCATGTATCACTGGAGTTTCTGAACCTGCACAAAATATTTGTCCGTAAATGTTGACACCAAAGGAAGAAGTAAAGGAGAAGACTAGAAGGACAACGATGAGGTTTTTCATAGGGTATTGTAGACGGCTAAATAAGTATCAAAGGCGGAG
>JBLIAZ010000195.1:0-4544 GCA_047631875.1 Saprospiraceae bacterium | reverse complement strand
GTTTGTTCATTTTTCTGACCCCAAACAACTACCCTTCTTAGCTTACCTGAATACTTCTTCTTTGAATCAGTACCAGTAAGTTCAACCATTTCATCTATTAAAATATGCAGGTGATTATCCTTGATGCAATTTTAAATTGCAAGTTTTCCTTGTGTCTAATCACAAAAAAAAATCTTGCAGTCCCAAACGTTGAGAAGAGAAAAATCGTTATAGAATCGGTCAGCGACAATCACACTCCTTTTAAGCAAAGGAATATCATAAGCTCCTTTGTTATCTGCAGTTTTCCCGTCAGTAATATTCACATAAGCAGGAAGGTTACCATCATAATCAAGGAGCGTATGAAGTTTTACGGCTCCTTTTTGAGTTTTGTATTTAGCCCAATCAAATAAGCTTAAACACAGACTGATAGTAGAAGAGTCAAGCAAGAATATTTTTGATTTAATCCTGAATTTAACTTGCTTAAAGCCTACTTCTTTTCCTAAAGAGCTTAATAATTCAAAATAGTAATCCTTGAACAATTCCCAATCTCGGCGCTTATTTTGATAACTAACTGTTGATTTAGAGGGCGATTTGCTCAGTCCTAAATGATTCAAATTACCTGTGGCACTTCGCAAGCCGTTACTAATGTCTCGAACAGATTGACTTTTTACAAATTGACAAAACAACATCGAAATCATGTGAGACCATGGGTTAAAACCTTTGGAGTGCTTGTCTGTTTGATGTTTGGAGACTAATTTGTTAAAAGAGAATCGGTTTGGATTATTTGACTAAACAGTGTAATATTACTCATCAGAGAGGTCGTTTTTGTTGTGCAACTCAAAGGTAATTTGAGATACAGGATTTCCTCTCTGTTTTTTTAAAACGTTTAGAACGCTATTGATTCGTTTCCTTATTTTCCGTTTTCTTTTGTTCTTAGACAATATTAATTATCTTTGTCCTCGAAAACTTTTATTTAAACATTTAAACATTTAAAGATGAAAAAATTAATTTTTGTATTATTGGCTGGATCAGTTGCATTTACTTCTTGTAACAAAGAAACGTCGTTAGGGAATAAATTAAAAGACAAATGGGATCTTGCTTCTCAAGATGATGTTTCAACAACTGTTGTACAGTATTATAGTGCTACTGGGGCATTGGACAGTACAAAAACAAACCCTTACGACAATATTAATGTAAAGGTTACTAAAGCTACTACAGGTACTTTGGATTTTGTGTCTGATGACAACATAGTGCTCGAAACTAAAACAGTTACGACTACTGCTACAACTAGTGTTATTGCAGGAGTAACATCTACAGTTTCAACAGTAACAGAGAGTGAGGATAAAATGGCTTATGAATATTTCGCTACTGGAGAAGAAGAAGTTACTTTAATCGTTGGTGGTTCATACACAGTTTATAAAGTGTTGACAAATGAAAAAGATGCTCAAGTGTGGGAATCTACAGATGTTAATGTAAGCGAAGATGTTTACGGTAATGGTTCGATAGAAAAATTAACGACTACAACTACTGTAAGTACTCTTACTATGAATAAGCAAGAGGACTAAGAGTTATTGTTAAGCTGTTAAAGTTTAAACATAACAAATATTGAAAAAGCACCGAAGGATTCCTTCGGTGCTTTTTTTTTGAAGTATAATAAATGTGCAAAAGTAAATGGTCAAAAGAGTTGTATTGGGATATATATTTGGGAACTTTATCTTTTAAGGGGTTCTTGGAATGTACAGATTAATTTTTCTTTTTATCACACTTTACTATGCGTCGTTTGGACAAACAGTAAATGATTTACCGTTGGACTCTCTGGAGCATATTGATCAGGATGATTGGATTTATCCAGACGACCCCTATGTATCCGCACTAGATAGCTCTGTTCAAAACTTATTTTCAAAACAAGGTGGTTTTGTGGAAAATTTGGACACAATAGATTACAGTTATCCTTTAGATTTCATTCCTGATGTACTTGACAAAGAAGTTAGGTATAGAATGGCTGTATTAGATTCCATTACCCCATTAACAATGGAATATAATAAGTATAGCTTACGAATGGTTAAGTTTTATTTGACCAGGCGTCGAGAAATGCTTTCAAGAGTATTAGGCTTATCTGCCTTATATTTTCCAATATTCGAAGCAGAGTTAGCTAAAGAAGAGATGCCAATCGAATTGAAACATCTTGCTGTAGTAGAGTCTGCCTTACTCAATGTAGTAAGGTCTAAGGCAGGTGCGGTTGGATTATGGCAGTTCATGTACAATACAGGAGTTTATTTGGGAATGAACATTGACTCTTACATTGATGAAAGGAGAGATCCTAGAGTAAGTACTAAATATGCTGTGAAGTACCTCAAGTATTTGCATGGGCTGTATGATGATTGGTACATGGCTCTTGCTGCATATAATGCTGGGCCTGGAAATGTGAATAAAGCAATTAGACGATCTGGAGGAAAAAGAACATTTTGGGAAATCTACAAATTCCTTCCTCGAGAAACCAGATCGTACGTACCAGCTTTTATAGCTGTTAATTACATCATGAGTTATGCAAAGGAGTACAATATTCGTCCAATGCAGCCAAAGTACAGGTATCATGAAGTCGACACGGTACATGTCAGTCAAGCAGTATCTTTTGATCAAATCAGCGAAGTATTATGCTTGCCTCTAGATGAATTGAGATTTTTAAACCCTCAATACAAGTTGGATTTTATTCCAGTTAACAAGAATTTCCACAGATCGTATTCTCTCGTTTTACCTTATCACTTGATTGGAGAATTTGTTATCAATGAAAAGGTAATCTATACGTACAAGCCTTTTCAGTTGACTGATGATAAAAGTTCGACTTCCGCGTTGCTTGAAAAGGAAGTTACACACATTGTCCGTGCTGGGCAAAACATTGGGAGTATTGCCAATATGCACAATGTTTCAGTACGGGATATCAAATTATGGAATAAGTTAAGAGGGAATGTGATCCATCCAAAACAGAAGTTAATCATCAAAGTGAAGGGGGGAAAACCCATTGTTAAAGCGAAGAGTTCGTCTCAAAAATACCTGTACCATGTGGTGAAAAAGGGAGATTCATTGTCCGAAATTGCAGCTCAATATAAAGGTGTGTCTGTAAGATCACTTACTCGATTGAATGGATTGAGTAAGGAGGTTACCTTGTATCCAGGGACAAATCTCAAGCTTAAACGAATGAGTAAGAAGTGATGAGATTACTCTTAAGTTTTATTTTGTTGTTAGTTATAGGGGGTTGTACAGAGGTGCAAAATCATGTTGCTCTGCGTGAGGAATTAAAAGTAAATGCAGAGGGAGGGTATTCTGATATCATTGTGATAGTGGAAGACAGATTATGGGATAAGGGACTTAAAAGTGATGTGTCTTTTGTTTTTTCAGAAGAATTAAAAGGGTTATATAGTGCTGAGCAAAACTTTGACGTTGTGCATGTGCCTCCAAAGGGGTTCTCGGCCTTGTTTAAAAGTCAAAGAATAATTGTGGAGTTTGATGTTTCGAGTTCAATTTTGCAGAGTGGTGTTGGTTACAAAGAGAATAAGTTTGCAAAGGGACAAATTTACATTAAAATATCTGCTGAAAATTTTCGAATTGCCTCTCAGTTACTTCTTGAATCAGCTACCAGTTTGAGGAAAAAAGTAAATTCGCATCGGCTGGGTGGATTGCAGGATAAGATCAAAGAATTATCAAGTGTAGACATCAATGCTGCACTAAAGGGCTCTGTAAATGTGGAAATGGTGCTTACTAAGTATTTTTCGACAGTAGTTAATGAAGAGGGTTTTGCTTATTTTGGAAAAAAAGCTAAAGGACCCTGTAAGTCTGGGCACAACAGTGTTTGTAATTATCAATTAGGTTTGTTTGTCACCAAGTTAGGTTATGATGGTCCGGATGTATTTGAAAAAAAATATTTTACTGCGTTAAGAGACTCGATAACAAAAAGGTACATCATAGGTCCTGAAAAAGACAAACCAACCTACATGGAGTGTGAAAGATCAGTTCCGTTGAGTGCCAAAGTAATTACCCTTGACGGACACTATTGTGTGGAGTTTAGAGGTTGGTGGAACATGGTTAATGCGACGATGGGGGGACCGTTTATTTCTTATTTGTTGGTAAATGAGCAAACGAAAGTCCTGTATTTAATAGATGGGTTCCTGTTTGCTCCTAATTTTAGGAAACGTGATTTTCTCATTGAACTTGAGGCGATGATTAAAACCTTTAAAGTCATTTAATTTGAAAAAACTCGGAGTTAAGCAAGTGTTTCTGGTGCTCTTTTCGAGTTTGGTTTTATTGGTTTTGATTATACCGATAAGTGATGCAGTAGATTATACGTTTTTGTCGCTGCCTAATTCGCATGATTTGATTCCATCAGAAACGGAACGTGTTAGTACCTTGTATGGTGAGAAACATGAAGTGATCGTTACCGAAGCTCCCCAAATCCATGAAAGGGATATGAAGCCGTTTGGAGTCACGAATTTATCGTCCGTAGCTGCACATGAAAAAATTATACATTCAAGTGATTTTGATAACGATTTGAAATTGTTTTATCACGCTTT
>JBLIAZ010000194.1:0-4578 GCA_047631875.1 Saprospiraceae bacterium | reverse complement strand
CTTTGAAAGTATTGTAGATTCCTTTTGACAAAGCTTCGGCATCATCAACGCCCGTATATACATCTTCACCTTTTTTTCCCATTACAACAGCAGTTCCAGTGTCTTGACAGGAAGGTAGTTCACCCTCCGCTGCTGTTTGAGCATTCTCGAGTAAAGTATAAGCAACAAACCTATCGTTGTCTGTAGATTCAGGATCATCTAATATTTTAGCTACTTTTTCTAGGTGAGCTGTTCTTAAGTAAAAAGACACGTCTGCCATGGCTTGTTCAGCTACTAGTTCAATTGCTCTAGGGTCAATCTTTAAGATTTCTCTGCCATCTACTTTCACGGTAAAAACGTATTCGGATGATATTTTTTTATATTCAGTATTGTCTCCTTGAAGAGGAAATGCTTTTTGGTAATTGAATGTAGACATAATTGTTATTTTGATTCAATGAGCACTACGGCATGAGCATTGATGCCATCCTCCGTGCCTACGTAACCTAATGTTTCGGTTGTAGTAGCTTTGATTGATAATTGATTACCCTCTATTCCCATTACCGAACTTAAAACAGCAATCATTTGAGGAATGTGTGGGTTAATTTTTGGTTTTTGAAGGCTGATAGTACTGTCAATGTTACCAATTTTATAGCCTTCTTTGTCCAATAAAGCGACGACATCTTTTAAAAGAATTTTACTGTCTATGCCTTTGTAACTAGCTGAAGTGTCTGGGAAATGAAAACCGATGTCACGTAAATTAGCAGCGCCTAGTAAAGCATCGCAAATGGCATGTATAAGTACATCAGCATCAGAATGTCCCACAGCACCTTTGTAATGCGCTACTTTAATTCCTCCTAGCCAAAAGTCTTTACCTTCAATTAATTGGTGAACATCAAAACCGAAACCAACCCTAATCGCCATGTTATTCTGTTTTACTTGCTTTCTTTTCTTTGGCAGAAAGAAGGTCAAAAGCCAGCGTGAATCTTAAAGTATTTTCCAATGGATTTCTTTGATCCACTGCTACTAAGTACGAGAAATCTAGATTAAAAATTTGATATTTAATACCAACCCCCATCGTTAAATATTGTCTATTTCCCTTGTTTGGGTTTTCGTAAAAATAACCAAGTCTCAAAGCAAATTGTTTGTCGTACCAATATTCAAATCCAATGCTCCAATTAATCTCCTGAAACTCTTCGTTGAATCCTCCAGGGGAATCGTAAAATGATTGTATCATTCCTGAGCCAACAGCAACGTTAGGATTTTCGCCCTTGTCAATTTCAGGATCTCCATTGGCGTCATAAATTAAGTTGCCAAGTGAATCTTTTAAAAATATTGGAGGAGTTGGAACTAATAGTTTATTAATGTCAACATAGATTCCTAGTTCATTAAATTCATCAAAATTTAATTTCAGTCCAGTACCTAATTTAAGGTTAATTGGAATAAAGTCAAGTTCAGCTGATTCACTATAAGAAACCCTATTCCCAATGTTTTGGATGTTAAATCCAAAAGTGTATAGGGCATCGTAATCACCTAAAGTTAAATCGGTTTGATAATAACCATTGATGTCAGCTGCAATAGCTCGTGCAGGTTTAGACTCCACACTGCCAACTGATACTCCTCCAGTTAAATCACTGTTGATGTATCTCAAATTAAAACCTCCAGAAAATTTCTCGCTTAATTTATGAGCATATCCAATATCAAAAGCATATTCCTTTGGTTCCACTGTCTGAATAGCATTCCCAGATTCATCTGTAAAATTAATTTTGCCCAGTGAGAAATACCTCATTGAAGCAGTCAGCGCTCCTTTGTCACTTAGTTTTTTGTAACCACTTAAATACACCAAGTTGATGTCAGGGACAATACTTCGTAACCATGGCACATATGAAAAAGCCAAGCCTATGTCTTTTTCGGCAAACGCCGTTTTAGAATTGTTCCAGTAACTGCTTATAGGGTCTGGGGTTGTTGCTACTCCTACATCTCCCATAGCTCCTGCACGTGAGTCAGGAGTGATTAACAGGAAAGGAACAGCAGTAGTAATGGTATTCAAACCAATTCTTTCAAGCTGTTCGTCCGCATCTTGAGCAAACAATCCTTGCGATAGTAAAACCGCTACTAAGGCTAAGGTAAAATATTTTTGATTTGATAATTTCATTCTTGCTGTAAATGGTGGGCAAATATAATTATTGTGTTTTATTAACTGCAAAAATTGTTAATTTATTGCAGGTAAAGAGCACTTAATTTAGGATGACAAGCTTTTCGATTTTATCAGCAGATAACCCATCGTTCGTGTAAACTTTTAACTTATACAAATAAACTCCTTTCCCCAGGACATCCCCATATTCGTCACGACCATTCCAATTGATTGCATTGCCTTTTAAATTTCCATTTCCTAGCACAGTTTGAATGATGGTTTTAACAAGTTTACCTGAAATTGTGAAAATTTGAATTTGAACTTGTATGCTGCTGCACACGTGGTTGTGCTCAAAGTAAAAGTCAGTATTAGTACTGAATGGATTTGGATAATTAAGGACATGTTTAAGTGCCAATATCGAAGAGTTTGCTACAATAAAATCAATGGATTGGGTAGCTGAATTGTTATGTATATCCCATGCTTTGACAGTGATGGTATGGGTTCCTTCACTCAATTCCCCAAGAGCATAGGTCACTGTACCTCCCGTGTAATCATCTATTTTGGCCTCATAGAATTCATTCATGATCAATGGCTGACTCGTATTATGGTCAATCACTGCAGTGATGTCATGTCCTATTCCAGCTCCAGCAGTGTTAATCCCGCTGATGTCATTAATGTTGGCTATTAAAACTGGGTTTTCGTTGGTTAATCCTCCATTGACGAAGTTGGAGTCGTTTAAAAATAGATCAATAGTGGGGCTCTTGTTGTCTTCCACATAATTATCGGAAGTTCCGCCAACCCGTATCCCTGTGGAATACCCTGAGCCCTCTATTTCAGTGTTGGCTAAATAATAAGATATTTTGCCTTCGCCGTACGTATAACTGATGTCTTTTGGGACAATGAATTCAAATTCAAATTTGCCTTGACTCACCGTCGCTTTTCCCTTAAAAAGAATGTTGTTTTGTAATAGGAATGAGTCTACTTTCCCTCTACTGTTATTATCAAGAGTATAGGTCTTTTTATAAACGTCAAATACTGTAGGGTATAAAATCCCATTGAAATCGCTGGCAAAAGTTCCATCTTCTTTTTGAACTTCCCCTTTTACTTTAATTTTGGAAAGAGCTTTTAAAGTATCAGCGGTTGCCCCCAACTCATCAAGAACGACAGTTGTAGTTGCATGATACGTTGGAATAGCAAGCCTTATTGCAGGGTCGCCTAAAAGCACAAATTTTCTTTTGTTAAAATTGCTTCCCATCGGGCTTTCATTTTTTGTTTTTATGAGCCCTTCACCAATGGTATTGTTTAAGTCTTTTGGTAATACATTGTTAAAAAAGTTAATGGCATAACCGATGTTATTTGCGATTCCCCCATACACCAAACGAACTGTGGTCATTAAAGCAATTGCACCTCCTTGGGGATTTAAAAAAACATGTTCTCCCGCTGCAATCCTTCCAGGATCATCGTAACGACTAAATTCACAAGTAGCTGTCAAAAATAAGGGTAGTTTGTCAAAATGATTCCAAGACAAGATGTCATCAACTTCAAGAACGCGCTCATCAGCCCATCCAGCTTCTCCGCCATGGCCAACGTAACTTACGATCAAATTTCCAGTGTTCATTCTATTGTTGATTTCTCTGGTGACATCAGGATAAGTTCCTCCTGAGGGTGACGGGATTTTTTCATAGCTGTCTAAGTAAATTTTCTTTTGGTTAAAACTGCTGTCCACGCCGTTTATTTCATCAATTATTAATTCAGATTGAATCAAGTGATCACTCGAATACCCGTCAGTTTCGTTTCCATCATCCGCTACAAACATGATGTTGTTTTTCCACGAACCAAAAGTGTTTTTTATAGACGGTGTAGTAGTACAGCTTTCTTTCGTGTTTTGACCAGCACTTGCCACATAATTTTTGACCTTTTCAATAAAATAATTGAGCTCAACAAGGTCTTTGATTGGAGCACGACCAATTCCAATGTCTAATGTAGCTAGGTTATGTAATATGGATAAGGAATCGTCCAGTAGTCCGTAATAATCATCCGAAGTGAAAGTAGATAATGGTTGATAAGATTGATCGCTCTGATAACTAGGTGCAAAGTTTGTGTTCCCCGGTATTCGATTTTTGTAATCATATGAGCCGTCACCGATGAACATTAAATACTTTGGTTTCGTACTGGAGTTTTCATACAGATACCGCATGTAGTTTCGGATGGCTGTTATGTCTTGCGCCCCACTTGAAAACTCGTTGTAAATTTGTTCCGTAGTAACTACCACACCCGATAGGTTGTCGTGAGTAATATGAAAATCTACTAATTTTTGTGACAGCTCTGCAAATTCAGGAGGACAAACTAAAATGTATTCCTTGTTGATGTGAGCGGTGATGTTTTGATTTTCAACTATTGTGGCAAACGTAGGAACTAAAAAAGAAGAGCCGTCAAAAGCAATATATTCTTTTAAAGTAGGTGTTGCT
>JBLIAZ010000193.1:0-4641 GCA_047631875.1 Saprospiraceae bacterium | reverse complement strand
GTGATGCAACCTTATAAACTACTTCTTGCATATAAGGAGCCTCCTCAATAGCTTTTAGGTAATAGTCAATCGCTTCATAAATTTTATGATTTTCATACAGCTTGTCAGCTTTCCTTAGAGTCTCTGATCTGAACTGACCAAATACGGTAGTTGAAATGACTAACAGTGATATGAAAATATACTTTACTTTCCGCATTATAATAACCGGTTTCCAGGGATAATAAATTTTCTATTTTGATTTTTGAACAGCCTGTTCCTTATAGAAATGGCAATTTCAAAAGCATTTACATTTTTAGTTGCTTCTCCTAGTTCCGATATGTTATAATCGTAACCAAAATTCAGTCCCCAATTGTCATGGTTTAATCCAGCTGTAAAAAATAAAGCATCACTGTACCGGTAAAACACTCCTGCTTTTAAATCTGTTTGTTCTAACAATGCTCTACCAAGTGAATAGACAAATTGACCTCCACCAATGTAGGATGTTGCTTCTTTTTGCAACATGACCAATGCCATAGGGTAAAAATGCAAGTTGTCTTTTAATCTTTTAACGGTTTTAGCATGTATGGTTGTTTTAATTTTTAGTGGATCATCGTTCCCTAAAAAAGATTGTTGAGGAGTGGTTAAATGCGAGAAAGAGAACCCAATTGAAGAAGTTTTTCCTCGTTCATTGAAAAAAGTAAAACATGCACCTAACCCCACTTCGGGAGAGGTGGTCGATGTTTTTCCTAGTGCTTGTCCGCTGCTGTTGTTGGCAAAACTTGCTGTAGCATATGAATAATCCGATTCAAAGTTCAATTTGGTAGGATCATATCCTTTTTGAAAAACACCTAATTGTAAACCAGCTGCCACTAACATTCTCCTTTCAGTATCAATAAATTTTTGATAGTTAATCATTCCAATTAAATGGTTTTGTTTTAAGCCACCAGACCCAGATCGGTCGTTTAAAACTAAAATACCAACGCCAAGGGCGTCCCCTTTTAATAATTTTGGAGCAAGTTTAATGTCCCCAAAAAATGCGCTACTCTGAAACGGAGTACTTACGGAATTCCACTGGTTCCTATAAATTAGTCCAGCCCGTTTAGTTGATTCTGAATTTCCTGCGAGGGCGGGATTATTATTCAGTTGGATTTCGTTGAATTGCGAAAAGTGAATGTCTTGAGAAAATGTGTTAATCCCAATAAACATCAGGAAAACACTTATGATTGTGGTGTGTTTCGTGTAACAACTGTGTATGAAATTACCGTTGCGAACAGATGCTACACCGCTATTTAAAGTTGAGAGCAGTATTTGTATATAATATTGATGATTTCTTTTCATTTTACTGACATCATCTGATTAATGAAAAGTTTCCTTTGTACTCTGAAATTTCACCTTGTTCATTCCTCCCTTTGACATAGTACACGTAAGTACCATGATTTTGAGGTTCTCCTTTATATTGTCCATCCCATTTTTCAGTGATGTCACCTGTCCTAAATACCATGTTGCCCCACCTGTTAAATATTTTGAAGCTTAAAATATCCATGTTTCCAGCGAATAATATTCCGAATTCGTCATTGAAACCATCGTTGTCTGGAGTAAAGGCATTGGGTAGTTGGATGATGTTTGCAGGAGCAAGAGGGATAATTATTACTGCGGTATCAGTGCATCCTCCCTTGTTAGATGCTATCAACTGCACAGGGTAATTATTCGCTTCGAGGTACTTGTGTGCTGGGTTTTCAATAATTTGAGTTCTTTCATCTCCGAAATTCCAATTCCAAATGGTGGTGTTAGTCGAGCTGCTAGTGAATGATATTTCAGGGGTTTCAAGTGATAATTTCTTTGGGTTATAATCAAATTCTGCAAAAGGGAGTTCATAATATTCATGGGTAAAAGTACTGTCTGTCATGCAGTTTCCTCCACCATAAGTAACATGTACAGACATGTTGTAGGATTTTGCTTCACTGAATGCAAGAGAAATACTATCACCGACGATTTTTTCGCCTTCTAGTTTAAAATAGACTTCTTCAGGAACAAAATTAAGGTTGCTGTAATTTAATTGCAGCGTTGTGGTGGTGGGGACGCAAAAGTAATCATTTAGAACCGACAGCTTTTTGCCAGGGTCAAGGTACAGTGTCAGTTTTATTTCATTTGTGTCCAGACAACCGATGCTGCTCTCCATCATTAGTTTAATATCATAAGTGCCTTGATCCGCATATTTATTTACCCCTAATGAATCTGTTCCAGAATTGCCATCCCCAAAATCCCAGGTGAATGACGATTGAAAATATGAAGTGGAGTTGTTGATGAAATGTATGCTGTCTAAATTGCAATTTGGCGATTGAGGAGCAACAAGCTGAGCGTATAAACTGTCAACGGCTATTGCTGGTATGTTTGGAATAACAACCACACAGTCGTTTGAGTCCATCACTATGAAAATAGGACTTATTAAACCGTTCTTGCTGTAATTATGTGTAGTAGAATCTTTATTGGAGGTCACTGCATTTGATTGGACAACACCGTCATTAAAGTCCCAAACATAAAATGCTACATCGGTCATGTCCATGTTAAACTTTACGGAATCAGGAGAGCAAACGGATGTTTCATTTGCTGTTACGGTGGCTGCTGGACCTGTCACTGTAACATAATTGGGTTTGATTATGGTGTTAGTACATCCGTCTTTGTTAGTGCTTGTAAATTCAACATCAAATTTTCCAGCTGTGATGAAGGTGTGAAGGTAGTTTTGAGTGGTTCCGATGCCACCGTCACTTATTGCCCATTGCCACTCTGTTGATGCCGTCTTGGAAGTGTCTAAAAATTGAATAGTAAAAGGAGGACAATTTACGTTGATGTTTAAAGTCTCGAATTCAGATGTTGGGATAGGAGAAACTCGCACATACTCAGAATGAGTAATGGAGTCTTCACATCCGTATACGTCAACAGCATGTAGCTTAATGTCAAATTCTCCAAGAACTAAAAAAGTATGGGTAGCATTAATATTTACGTAATTATTTGACTCAACACCCCACGTGTGTGATAATTGATGTCCTTTTGAACTGTTGTTGAAGGTAACGGACCCCCCTTGGCACACAACTGTGTCATTTGTGTCAAATATTACCGCAGGCTTGCTAACTAACAATGATGGAGAATCAAGGGTGTCAGAGCAGCCAAAGCTGTTGTTTACAACAAGAGTGTGAGTGTACGTGTTGGCAACATCATATGCTGTTTTAAAGCTGTCGGTTAAATTAAGGACAGTAGTAGAGTCTTTTAAATACCATTCAATGTCTTCGAACCCAGAGGTGCTGGTACTGATATTTGTTAAAAGTACCGAATCTCCACCACAGGCAATGTTAGTATCTAGTTTAATTTTCACCACCGTTCCTTCTACATACATTGAGTCTAAATATACGTACGGACATTCCACATTATCACTGCTAGGGCCAATGAGATCATCAGCAAGTCTTAAAAGAGTAACAAGTGAAAAAACATTCCATCCTGTATCTGTAACTTCTTCCCGTAAAGTGTCGTTGTTTACAGTTGGGAACAAATCAAAACTTTTAATGCTGCCTTGAAGGAGCCATTTCCGTGAAGAAACTATTCCTTTCGAGTAGGTAGACTCATCTATTGCCGTTATTTCTTTTTTCCAGCAGCTAGCTGAAGGGATGTTCATTTTTATGTCCTTAGATACTACATGAAAGGTCCTAGATACCTCACTTTGACACAAGGAGGTTTTATTAAACACACCAATTTGAATAGAATAATCTCCTGGCTGATCAAACTTATAAAACACAGTGTCGAATTCAGCAATATGCTTTACAGTGTCTAATATTGGTTCATAAACAATTCTAAAATAAAGCAAAGAGTCGTAATTAACCGAAGCGTTGTAAATCCCTATTGTTTTACTGCTGTCACACGCTATCAAATTAAATTTTAAGTCTTCAAAGGCAAAGCCAAGCATTGCCGAAGTCGGCTTAACGTGTACTTTTTTTGTCACCTCTTGATAACAACCATGATGGCCAATGATTAAATGTGTACTTAACGTGCTGTCAGAAGGATTCATTTCCCCTATATAATTGTATCCAGATTTTGCAGCTGCATTTTCGTACTTAAAGTTATTGTATGTGTGTTCAGGATTTTTAAAATTTACAAAGAGGTCAGATGGTAAATAACTTGAGATTCCTTCAGGACAATCAAGTGGAGGTTTTTTGTCGTTTGTCAAAATAGGATTCTCACCTTCTTCGAAAGCCCAACAAAAATAATCGGCGAAATAAGTGGGGTTAGAGTACGTACTAAGAGCTTCAAATGCCAACGTTTCGCCATAGCATATTGTATCACTGAAATTAATATTGAATCCCGCGCTCACAGGTAATTCTCCAACGAGAATAAATTCCTTT
Organism: Saprospiraceae bacterium; assembly: GCA_047631875.1. Taxonomy (GTDB): domain Bacteria; phylum Bacteroidota; class Bacteroidia; order Flavobacteriales_C; genus JBLIAZ01. The sequence continues at coordinate 271 of JBLIAZ010000193.1, read as the reverse complement.
TTTACAAGGGTGTCGGAGCAGCCATTGTCTAAAATGATAATGAATGTAATGTCATATTTCCCTGGTAAATTAAAAGTGTGTGATGACAAACTATCACTTCCAACATTGAATGACCCTGAGGTGGAGTCACCGTAATTCCAAATGATTTCTTTTATTGGTTCAGATATTATTTTTGATAAATCAACAAAGTCTATTGTTAAAGGGGCACAACCTGATGTTATTTCATTTTCAGTGCTGAATTCAGCAACTGGAACAGGGACCTCGAGAAGAC
>JBLIAZ010000192.1:0-4647 GCA_047631875.1 Saprospiraceae bacterium | reverse complement strand
AACAAGTGCTTTTTATCGTATTTAAAAGTTTCTCCATCAGGATTCACCCACAATAACCGGTTGTAATAATTACCATTTTCTTGGACGATTAAACTTCCCACAATTGCTTTGTTGTAGGTTTTTGCCCAACCTTTAATCCTGGCAACCTCTTCCCCATTCATACTTACCGCAAACTGTTTCGCATTCATAGAAAAACCTGTGGTAAACATTTCGGGCAATACTACCACGTCCACATTTTCAGGAACAGTTTTCAATAAGCACTCTATTGACTGCAAATTTTGAATAATGTTTTCCCAATGTAATTCACATTGGATAGCACTTATATATAGGTCTTTGTTTGGCACTACAATAATTTAAGGTGTTGAATTCATGGTGCAGGATCAGGGAACTGATCAAAAATCACATTTATTTCTTTTATCAACTCGTCAGACAAGATTATCTTTTCCGCATCTATGTTTTCCTTTAGCTGTGCTACACTGGTCGCTCCAACAATCGTGGAATGTGCAAACTCCTGACCATAAACAAACGCCAAAGCCATGCTCACCACCGACATGTCGTTTTCCATTGCCAGTTTTTGATATGCTGCCGTAGCTTCCATTGCCCTGTTGTTTAGGAACCTGTTGAAGATTTTGTATTCGGTTAGTCTCGCTCCTTTTGGTTGTGCCCCATTCAAATACTTACCCGTCAAAGCGCCAAATGCAAGGGGAGAATAAGCAAGCAAACCTAAGCCCTCAAACTGACACAGTTCCGACAATCCATATTCAAACTGACGATTCAATAATCCGTAAGCATTTTGAATACTTACAGGCGGAATCAATGAATTGTCTTTACATAATTGTAAAAACCTCATCACTCCCCATGTCGTTTCGTTGGAAAGCCCCCAATGTTTAATTTTCCCTTCCTTAATAAGGATATTCATGCTTTCCGCCTGATTCAAAAATTCATCTTTCCAATGCGAACCTTCGTTTTCTGCAAATGGATAGATCCTTACCCCAAACTTATTGTTGCCTCTCTTTGGCCAATGCAACTGATACAAATCAACCACATCAGTTTTTAGTTTGCTTAAGCTTCCTTCAATCGCTTGGTTAATTTGCGTCCTTGAAAAATCGGGACCATTCCTAATGTAACTTAGTCCCGGGCTGTGACCAACCACTTTTGTAGCAAGTACCAATTCGTCTCTGTTGCGCCTACTTTCCATCCAGTTTCCAATGATCTTTTCCGTTGCGCCACAAGTCTCAGGTCGACCTGGTACGGAATACATTTCAGCAGTATCAATGAAGTTCACACCATTAGCTAGGGCATAATCCATTTGCTCAAAACCGTCTTCTTGTGTATTTTGCTCACCATAATTCATGCTACCTAAACACACCCTGCTCACACTTAAATCAGACAAACCTAATTTATTGTATTTCATAATTTTCAAAACTTTTTAAGAAGCGGAAATTTATCTTTTAACCGCTTTAAATCAACAATACAGACAAAAAACATCAGTAAAAAAGGCAATGCTGGAATTTTGTACCTGACCAAACTCCCCATGATGGGTGTCACCATCCCTACCACTACTAATAAACTCAATGCGTAAACTAAAAAACACAAACTCATGTCCGAAAACCGAACCTTTTTCCTAAAATAAAAACAAACTCCCATGAATCCAAGTAACATTAGGTTTTCAATAGCATTCATTAATATTAATAAAGAGTAAGCCTCCCATACAAACGGACGAAATAAAGCATTAAAAAGCCCTTGAGGAATGTTCACAATGAAACTCAAAGCATTGTCCTCCAAATTATATGTTTCAATTAAACTCCTGGCATCCATTGATTCTGCCAAGCCTTGAAAATCCTTTTTTTTCCATTTGAACACGGTAAACAAAGACCATTTAAACCTAATGAAATGCCAAACGGTAGCTAAAACAAAATAGGATGAATAATTGTAAAATACCAATTTCCACCTCTCTGTCTTTGTCCATTTATTGAACACCAAATGTAGGCTGAAAACTGGTACTAACATCAGTCCTACATAAAATTTCATATGGAATAAAAACAAAAACAACAGAGCTACAAGAGCTACCTCTTTTTTTGAAAAACCGTTCCGAGCCACTTTTTCCATGAGGTACAACAAAAGGCCAAGGGCTAAAAATAAAGGACCTTCTTTAAGAATACCTGAAGTCCAAAACACCAAGGATGGAATTAAAAACACCACCAAACCTAGCAAAAACTCTTTCCCATCAAAATATTTTTGAAAAGCCTTAAAAATGAATATTTGCCCAACAAAACCCATAAAAGCAAACAAACACATGTGCACATAATAGCTACCAAAACTGAACCAATGCATGATGGCATTAATCCTTATCACTGTCCGGTTATCATTATACATAGGCGAACGTAAAGCTGGAAACCAATTGGTCATCGCTTCCAACAAAGGAATAGACTCCCTCACTTCTGAGCGAACTCCAATCATCACCAAAAAATATTCTTTAGGATTTTCTAGCAGCAACTGATGTAAAAAATAGCTGTCATCAAAATACCTGAAAGTATCAGATAAAGTTCGGTCAGGGTAATAATAAGTATATATTAAAGTAAGCACCACCCCTGCTAATACTCGCACAACGAAAGCAGTAGCAACAAATTTAAACGAAAGCTGAATATTCAACCTTGAATTTAGCTTAAACACCAAAAACAAACACAAGATAAAAGCTGCAAATCCAAGTATTATATCAATCAAAATATCAGTTGAAAAATTGATTTAAAAATACACTTTTACACCAATAATTGTGGTTAGCTCATCGAAAACTTACCACCAGTTTTAACCCACCTGTTGAAAACCTTTAATTGAAAAAAAAACTTGGTAAGTTAAACACCATGCAATGAAAAATATATGCCCCTGTTAAAATACTTTTTCATATTCATAAAATATCACCAGGTAAGTTTTAAGTAATAAAACGTATCCACACAAGCAACTCAGGATTAAATAGTTCGTTATATAGCATGACAATGAAATCGCCATATCATATAAAAACAAACATGAAAAAATCAACACTAATTATCGTACTCTTATTTGTAATCAACATTAGTTACGCTCAAGAAGCTAAACAAGACAGCTCTTCAGGTAACCATTACATTGGACTAAACGTTGGTAGCTCAACGGGATTAGGATTTTCTTATAAGTACGTAAAGAACAGGCTTGGACTGCAATTGTCCGGAATCCCTGTGTACAGAGATGGCGATCTATGGGCAAGCGCAGGTGCTGGGTTAACTTACAGATCAAAAAAAGCAATAATCACAAATAAAAAATTCATACCATTATTGTATGCTGGAACAAGTATAGTTGTAGGAAGTGAAAGAGAAGCTATCTATTTACAATACTTCAGCACTGCTGTGGGGTTTGGCTTTGATCACAAGTTTGCAGAAAATTTCACTTTTAGTCTTATGGGTGGATATGGGGTTTATGTAACAGGCAGTATTAGCACAACACTTTCAGCAGAAATGGGAATACATTATAGGTTATAAATAACAATACCTCTTTAAATAGGTGCTTTGTACGGATTAACTGACATTATTGTTAATTTTGATAAATGAGCACCTTCAAAGACCTTAACATATCAAGACAATTACTGAACGCCATAGGGGACTTGGGATTCAAAACCCCTACTCCTATTCAGGAAAAAGCGTTTCCTGTACTCATGTCTGGACAAGACGTGGTTGGTATTGCACAAACAGGAACGGGAAAAACATTAGGATACATGTTGCCTATTTTACAAGACATGAAGTTTTCCAAGCAAATTACGCCCAGAGTAATCGTGCTTGTGCCAACTCGAGAATTGGTTGTTCAGATTGCTGAAAACATCAAAGAATATTCAAAATACAACAGTTTTAGGGTTGTTGGGGTTTATGGTGGCACCAACATGAATACCCAAGCAAGGGATGTCGCGCAAGGTTGTGACATCATTATAGGAACCCCAGGAAGACTATATGATCTTGCTATGGATAGGGCCTTTAAATTTAAAGCAGTCACCAAGTTAGTAATTGACGAAGTGGACATCATGCTTGATTTGGGTTTCAGACCTCAACTCAAAAATATTTTTGATTTACTTCCTGAACGCAGGCAAAACATTATGTTCTCGGCAACTATGACCGACGAAGTAAGTGATTTAATTGACGAATATTTCATTGATCCTGCACGAGTAGCTGTAGCCGCAAGTGGAACTCGACTGGAAGCCATTGAGCAAACTTGCTACCCTGTCAGGAATTTTTATTCTAAAATAAACTTGCTTGTACATTTACTTCAAAACAAAGAGGAATTCAGCAAAGTACTGGTGTTTGTTTCCACTAAAAAAAATGCAGACATTCTTTTTGAACGTTTAATTGAACGATTCGTAATGGACGCAGGAATAATTCACTCTAATAAATCTCAAAATTACAGGCTGGACATCATAAAAAGATTTGATTCCGGATCCACCAGGGTTTTGATTGCGACGGATGTCATTGCTCGGGGAATTGATTTAGACAAACTTTCTCACGTAATCAACTTTGACACACCAAGCTTTCCTGAAAATTACATGCATAGGATTGGTCGAGCCGGTCGAGCCGGTGAAAGCGGAAAATCACTTCTGTTTTTTACTGAAGCTGAAATGGAAAAGAAAGACGC
>JBLIAZ010000191.1:0-4671 GCA_047631875.1 Saprospiraceae bacterium | reverse complement strand
CTGTTTTCTCCACTTTTCTTCTACCGCTATAAAATTGTAATCCATTGTGCTGGTTTGAAATATATGGTCACAAAAATAGTCAGTATTTAATCAAATACTGAGAAAAAGAATTGTTTTATATTTGACAACAGATGAGGTCACTAGTCAAATTTAAAATCTTAGGTAAATACTTGTTGGTTAGTGCAATTATGTTCTTGTTCATTGAAAATACACAGGCCCAACGTAACCAGTTGTCTATTGGGGTTCAAGCGCCTTTATTTTATACTATTTCCTATGAAGAACAAGTTTACAAAAACATAAAAATTAATGTGCTTTTTGGCTGGCAGGAACAACCTTTTAGAGGCTTTTTAATTGACCAAGCAAAAAGGAAAGGAGTAGCCGAAGAAATATCCGACATTACACATTCATCTCTTTCCCAAGGGTATAATCTTCAAGGTACACTAAAGTACCAATTCAAATACTTTTATGTTGGAGGGTTTTACAGCAACATTTCATTGACAGCTACCAAAGTACCCTACATTGATCTTGCTGATTATTATGAGGTTGATATTTCGGCCATCACTGAAAGCTACTATTTTTTCTTAGTTGGTGACTTGACCCTTGAATCCAAGCTTCATGGTGCAGGATTCTTAATAGGAAATCAATTTCTACTGAACAAAAGCTGGCACATTGGTGTGGAACTTTCTTTTTTGAAAATACTAACCAGTAACAGTAAGCTCTTTTTTAAAAAATCCGGAAGCGAAGTACCGTACATAAATGACCTGATTGACGAGGAATTGAAAACGTATTTTGACAAGGAGGGGAACATTCCAAGCCTCAATTTTACCTTGACCTACCAGTTTGGCAAGTCACTGCATGGCTTATTTTCCAAAAAACAGGAACCGCTTGAGTAAGCATCCTAGTCCACAGATATTATTATTTCTTGACTTTTACTCTTTTTCCAAACAAAACTGGGAGCATTAAAGAAATACTGCAATTTAATTCCAAACAGGCTGTGCATTCCCGCTTGCTGAAACCAAAAGGAGTACGGAACATTGCTTTTTTGAACAGGGGTCAGTGAATTCATGTACTGCACATTGAGCAACAGTTGATCAGATATTTGAAAGTTAACACCCAAATGAAAACCTAATTCTATCGCTCGTTGATCGGTAATTTCAGGCGACATGATTCCGTTGGTTGCTTGTTCAAATTTCAAATTATAGGCAGCTGAAATCCCCCCTTGAACGTACACGCCCCATGCAGGAAATAGATACGACATTGGTAATTCTAAATAATTTGCCTTTAAACTAAATTCATTAAAATCACCCACATCCTCATTCCTGCGGTCACGCACTCCTTTCTGAATGTAGTTAAGCTCAAAAGCCACAAAATGCCCTTCTTTTTTTAAAGCATGTAAACTACCTAGTCCTCCTGAAAAACCAAGCTTTTTAAACCCTGTGTACCCATCGCCACTTAACTGACTAGTCAAGGCCAAAAAATGCGCTTCGTAAACTACTTGACTTTTACCTTCAAGACAAAAAATCGCGATAAACGCTACAATTAATTTACCAGAAAGTTTAAAAAAACTACTCATTGATTTTTTAAGGACTACCCTCGTTTTATGTTGTTAGTATTACTTATCCAATTTCAACTTGGACATAAAAAAAGGGGCTAATTAGCCCCTTATATAATCTTGTAATAAATTATTTTTTCTTGACCTTCTCGACTTTGTTGTCGTAGCTAATCCAGTATTCCCCTTTGTCTAATCCTGTGAAGTCAACTGTACTACCTACACCCTTTTTTACAAGAACACCAAACTTGTTAACCAATTCGTACATTGTTTCAAGTATTGCTCCTGTAGGGCTTCCGAAGGTAAGCGTGTTTTTAATTTTATCCTTGTCACTTGTAATGAAAACCTCTGGCGCTTTCGACCTGATTAATTTAGCAACTTTGGAATAACGTGGCTTTCTTGTGTGATCCACCTGTTTCAACCTGAATTTATTTGGACCTGAATGAGGTTTTGTTTGAAAGGTGTAGTTGTTTTTACCTTGTAGTCCTTTTCCTTTTACCCTTCCAATTTTTACCCATTTGTTCCATCTGAATTGCTCGACGATGTATGGTAACGAACCAGACTCCCCAGTAGTTGTCCACTTTAATAATCCTTCTTTAGAAACCGCAATGGTCGAAATTTGGAAAGTACTACTTGCCTTTAAAACCTCAGGATTAAGTACCCTAGGTGAACATCCGTCTTTGTATGTTATTTTTACGACAACTGATTGTCCTCTGAACAAATCATAACTCGAAAAATCAATTTCAAAAGCACTTGAATTTATTTCGTCAATCGATTGTTGGTCGTTAATTGAAACGTCAATCACACAAAATCCAACTCCCGATGAGGAAAAAGGATTTTGAACGTACAGATTTTCACCTTGATAAGTCCCTTTTACAACCATTTCGCTCTGCGCAAAAACGCCAGTGCTGGTTAAAAGAATGATGCCAATAATATTAAGTAAAGTTCTCATAGTCCATGTGTTCCAAAAGCAAACTGTTGTACTTTGCTTCAAAAGCCTACAATAATAAGTATAAATAGGGATATACCCAAACCAATGGTCTTCATTTACACTAATTCATTAGTCAACTTTTTAGTTTTTAAATACTGGCACAGTGGAGCAAGCTTCCCCAAACATGAGTGACTTCACCACAGGTTGCAAGATGCTTGTGATTGCTATGTAAGCACTTTCGGGAATTTCTCCCCCACAACCTTTTACAATTACCTTTTGATTTTCAAAGTTTTTGATGTCTAAGTTTTCTATTGCACGTTTTAGGATTGCTCCTTCTAAATGCGTTAAATTTCCTCGAATCACCAACTTTGCAAAAGGAAACAAACTTGATGCCAATAACATGTACACCCACAGAGGTACAATGGCATCCTCAGAACAAGTAATCCCCACAAACTTATCTTTGTATTGCGCCCAATCGTAATTTTTTACTTTTTCTCGAAAGTCTTTCTCTTTGACCATGACCCCCTCGAACATGAAGTCTTTCACATCCACAATTGCTCTTCCTTCGCTTGGAACGAAGTCGTTTAAATCAAGACTAATCAGTCCACTCTTGTCTACTTTATTTTCAATCATATTTTGTATTTAATCGTCGAATCTTTTTAATAATGGTTGGTAATTGTCAATGCGCCTGTCCCTAAAAAAAGGCCAAATGCGTCTGATCTTTTCAGATTGAGATAAATCAACATTAATTACTTGCTGTTCCTCATTTTGATGTGCCATGACTTTAAGGGGTTCACCTTGAGGCCCAAGTATAAAACTATTTCCCCAAAATACTATGCCCTTTGTTTGACTATTTGGATCAACCTCAGTACCCACTCTGTTCACAGTAATTACAGGCAATCCATTTGCTATAGCGTGTCCTTTTTGAATGTTAATCCAGGAGGACAATTGTCTTTGCTTTTCCTCGTTTGAATCTTCGATGTCCCAGCCTATGGCCGTAGGATAAATCAGCACCTCAGCACCTTTTAAAGCCATGATTCGAGCTGCCTCTGGGTACCATTGATCCCAGCAAACCATTACGCCAAGTTTCCCAACCGAAGTTTGAATTGGTTCAAAGCCCTTGTCTCCAGGAGTGAAATAAAATTTTTCATAGTACCCCGGATCATCTGGAATGTGCATTTTTCTGTACGTTCCTGCAATTTCTCCATTATTTTCAAAGACAACAGCTGTGTTATGATACAATCCAGCAGCTCGTTTTTCGAACATGGAAGTCACCAACACTACCCGGTGTTTTTTAGCTAGTTCGCCATAAAATTTAGTGCCTTCTCCTGGAATACTTTGTGCCAAATCAAAATTATTTACTGATTCCGTTTGACAAAAATACAACTGGTCATGTAATTCTTGAAGTACAACCAACTCAGCACCTGCACTGGCAAGTTCACTGATCTTGGCAGCCAAAATAACTTTATTCCTAAGGGCAGTACTTTCGGCTTTATGTTGTATAATTCCAACTTTCATGTATTCCTTCCTCTTTCAATTAAAACTGCGCACCCATACTAATTTATAAATCCTATTGGATATTGCATGCTTGCACAGTGCAAAGAACCACCTTGTGCAATCAAAGCAAGACAATTTATTGATATTATTTCTCTATCAGGGAAACAAGTTTGCAATGTCTTTATAGCCAATTCGTCTTGAGGACAAGCGTAACTAGGCAGCAGCACCGCGTTGTTTATGATTAAAAAATTAGCATAAGTGGCGGGTAGTCTTTTACTGGTATTCGGGTGAACAACAACTTGAGGGACAGGCAAGGAAACCATACTCAACTCATTTTGAGCACAAATTACTTCCAATTCTTTTTCCATTAAATTCAACTCGTGAAAATCTGAGTCTTCTATATCCGAACACTTTACGTACACTAAAGTAGATTCGTTTACAAAACGAACCAAGGTATCCACATGGCCATCGGTGTCATCACCTTCAATTTTTCCGTGCTTTAACCACAAGATTTTTTTTACTTGCAAGACACGCTTAATCTTTTTTTCAAGCTCCATTTTATTAAGTTCACCATTCCTGTTCGGATTTAACAAACACGATTCAGTAGTAAGTAGCAGTCCATTCCCATTGCTTTCCACAGCACCCCCTTCTAATACAAAATCCAAGTGGCTTTGATAATTTACAGTATCTCTAA
>JBLIAZ010000190.1:0-4684 GCA_047631875.1 Saprospiraceae bacterium | reverse complement strand
TAAAAAAATACGTGGCTTTGTTGGATGCTGACCTGTTGGGTAAAAACATTATTGTATTCATGAATATGACGATAAAAGATCACCATACTGATCGAAGAGAAGAATTTGTTACCCTAATGAACTCTTTGGAATCTGTTGTAGAATTTTATCACACTTCAGGAAGTTTTGATTTCCTTGCGAAAGTTAGGTTTTCGACCATAAAAGAATATCGTAACTTTTTGGTTAATGACGTTTCTTCCATTCATAATATAAGCGACATTGATAGTCAAATTGTATTGGAGGAAATCAAATATTCCACGGAAATTCAACTTTAGTATAAAATCGCTTTTTGTATATAAAAAGTGTCTTACGTTCTGAAAATTGTGGTTACTTATCAGTTACTGCTCTTATTCAAAACGTTACTCTGTTTTCCTCCGAGTATAAATTTCAGAACCCAAGTGGGTATCGAACTTTTGACTCTGAATATCAACACCTTACGTTTTTACCCAAAATTCAGAAAACAAAAAAGTCACTGAAAATCAGCGACTTAAGTGTGTTTATGGGCCAAAGGTCTGAATTATCGAACTTTTTGAAGGAGGATATGGAACTCTTAACTGGTAAGGATTTTCAACAATGGTTCGTTAATGTAGTAATTTGACTTACCTACCTTTTTCTTTTTCAACACACCATCCTCAGCTAACTTATTCAAATATCCTGAAGCAGTAACTCTACTTGTTTTTAAATCATTCACTAAATATTCAATTTTTGTGTAAGGTTGTTTGAATAAATGGTTTAACAAATCTTGACTGTAAAATTTATAATTGTTACGTAAATCATTTTTCATGGTAGCCATTTGAATTCTTATCTCTCGAATTAACTCAGAAGTTTCTTTTGCTATTTCTTCTACACCTGTAATCATAAAAATGAGCCATGATTCCCAATTGTTTTGAGTCCTTACTTCTTGAAGACCTTTGTAATATTTAGCTTTATTCTTAATCACGTAGCGACTTAAATACAGTATTGGTATATCCAATAAGTCGTTAAGTACCAAGTATAAAATATTAATAATCCTCCCTGTTCTTCCGTTACCATCGTAAAAAGGGTGAATGCTTTCAAATTGAAAATGAATAATTGCCATTTTTGTTATCACATCATAATCTGTTAACGAATTATCATTAATGAATTTTTCCAAATCATCCATCAACTCATTAATTTCTTTGGCATTTTGTGGCGGAGTATAAATCACCTCCCCTGTTCTTTGATTTTTCAGGTTAGTTCCTGGAACTTTTCTAAAACCTGCATTGTTTTGCTCTAAGATCCCTTGAATTTCAATTATGTTATTAGAAGTTAGCACCCCCTTTGACTTGACTAATTCAAATCCCTTTTTTAAAGCAGAAACATAACTTTGCACTTCTTTAGCTGCTGGAGATATAGCCTTCTCCAATTGTAAATTTGAACGATACAACTCATCGTGAGTCGTCACAATGTTTTCAACTTCAGAACTGTCTTTTGCTTCTTGAATAATTAAAGAATTTATCAATATCTCTTGTCGCGGAATGGTTTGAGCGACTCCTTTTAATTCAGCCAACGCCCGATGTGCATTTGTTAATTTTTTTAGTATCATTCTCGTTTCTACATCAGTCTCAAACGACAATTTTTTCAAGTTCCAACTCATAATTAATTTTCTAAATTTTCTTTACACGAATCAATCATCATGTAAAGATATTTCAATTATCTTTACATATAACGCAATATATGTAAAGTTTTTCAACTTTTCTTTACGCAACAGAGCCGTTAAGTGCCAAAATATTTGTTTTGTGGTACACATACTCTAAATAGGAACATTTCCATACACATTCGACCCAAGTGGATATCGAACTTTTTGAGTCTGATTATCAGTCAATTACATTATTACCGAAAAATAAGAAAACAAAAAAGTCGCTGAAAATCAGCGACTTAACGTATTTGTGGGCCAAAGGTCTGAATTATCGAACTTTTTGGAGGAAGATATTGAACTCTTTAGAGACAAACCAACATCACTATCTTTAATTGATTAAATTTGGGTAAAATATTTCGATATGAAAAACGTAGGAGTTATAATTTTAATGTTTCTTTCTAATTATTGTATTTCACAAGTGCTATATGCATATGGTTCAGGGGATGTTGAAACGAATGGAAATGAAGTGACAATAAGAACAACTCAATGCAGTGGCTCTCCTTACGTTGACATCTCATTTAACAACGATGCTTCCCAATATTTAGTAATCCCAAGTGGGGGGTTGAACGTAAATATCTTTGGCTCAACCGTATCAATTCAGTTCGATAATTTGGATACAAATTCCTTTTCAATTGTTGATGAAAACGGGCTAGAAAAAGCGTCAATAATAGTTGATATTGTTCCTTTTTACGTTGACAGTTTGAGAGTTGATGAATACAATAGTAGAGTGACGAACGATACTTTAAAGTATTGTACAATTGTGGATGACCAGCAAATTTCTATAAGGTATATGGGAAAGCCATTTGACAACTACGAAGAGTTAGATATGTGCTACGACGACAGTAATGTAGCTGCATACATCAATAATAATAAACAAGTTTCTAGAGACATTAAGGATTGGACTTTTTCTAATGGTGATATCCTACAATTTAAGAGAAGTTATGGTAATTTTTCATGTTGTAGTTATATAGACCAGGCATCTTCATTTGGTGGGTATTTGGATACCATTTACTCCAAAAAATATGTATTAATAAAGGAACAAAATGTAGAGGCTTTTATTATAGGCCCAACAACTGGCCTAGGTGACACTGTTTTATGCCCAAGTCAAACCAAATACCTAAAACGCTATGATTCAGAACCATATAACGGATATGTGACCTGGTGGAGTCATAACAATCTTAGTACCGAATTTAAATGGGACGCCACTTGGAAAGACTCTGTCGGCACTTACTCCCCTAAAGAATACATTCTTAGTGAGAGATTAATAGGAAATAAAGCGACATGCCCAAGAGTTTCCAATATTTCTGGGTTCGCACCTAATGACAGCTGTAAAGGCTGTGTTTATGGTCATGTAAAAACTCACACAGATTCATACACCCCAAACATCCCTAATGTGAAAGTTTCGTCCGATAAAGGACAAATAGTTTTTACTGATTCTTTGGGAAGGTATTGGGTGTTTTTTGACCCTAATGAAATAGTGGATTCACTACTATTTGAAAAACCTGGTTACAAATCAGTACATAAAGCTGTCTATGGTTATGATCAAAATGGAACTTATCTTAGAAGTTTAATGTACCCTGTTTTAACTCCGGACAGAGAGGACGACATTTCCATATCAGTAAGAAGTGGCAGAAACCGCCCTGGATTTACAATCCCCTACTTTGTTTACTTAGAGAATTTTGGAAAGACAGATAAAACAGTTGATGTAAAAATACAATTGGATCAAAACCAAAGTTATGAGATTAATGATTTGGAAAATAAACCTGATTCAATTAGTGCTGGTGTATTAATTTGGAAAAACATCACGGTAAAAAGTGCTCAAAAGACAAGATTGAATTTCTTTAGTAAATTAGATCGTACCAGCTCACTTGGATCAATTTTAAATGTGGCTGGGCTATTTACTGGAAATACAGATAATTGGCCTTCAAATGACACAACGATCTATCATCCTGAGGTTACTGGGTCATATGATCCAAACGATAAAGATGCTGAGTACATTGGTCACAGCAATGGCGATAAAATTCATGATTCGACAGCTGTTAAATACACTATTCGATTCCAAAACACAGGTACTGATACAGCTTTTACTGTAGTGGTCAAAGACAAAATCATAGAAGTTCTTGATATAAACTCAATTGAGATGGTTGATGCTAGTCACAACTATGTATTAACGATAGTAGAGGATACTTTGATTTGGACATTTAATAACATTCTGTTGATTGATAGCACAGCTAATGAGCCAGGAAGTCATGGCTTCATTAAGTTCATTGTTGATCAACAACCTGGAAATCCTGAGTTTACGGAAATTAAAAATAAAGCTTTTATCTATTTTGATTTTAATGACCCGATCATTACTAATGAAGAAGTGTCAATAATTGATTACGAATTAATTACAAGGACAAATGAAATTGACGTAAATAACTTAAAACTATACCCAAACCCCACCACTGATATCATTACAATTGAAAATTATTCAAAAGGTGAATCTACATATGAAATAATTTCCGGATTGGGAGAAAAAGTTCTAACCGGAGCTTCAAGGATAAATCATGTTTCTATCGATGTATCAAGTTTAAATCCTGGTTCATATGTAGTTGTGGTTACAGATGAAAATGGAGTGTCGGATTCCCTCACTTTTGTAAAGAAATAAAGAATATTATTTTCTAGAATCAGTGCATTTGAGAATTATTAATGCTACTGTAGGCAATTACAAATAATTATCATCCGAAAAATTTGTGACTATTGCTTATAGCCCCCAATCGGGTATCGAACTTTTTAATTCTGATTATCAATCACTTACATTTTTATTCCAAAATCAGAAAACAAAAAAGTCGCTGAAAATCAGCGACTTAAGTGTAATCGTGGGCCCACCAGGACTCGAACCTGGGACCACCTGATTATGAGTCAGGTGCTCTAACCAACTGAGCTATAGGCCCCGAATCAATGCGAACATTGTTCGTAGGAGGCAAAAGTATTGTTCGCCTTCCA
>JBLIAZ010000189.1:0-4740 GCA_047631875.1 Saprospiraceae bacterium | reverse complement strand
ATTGCAGTAAGGGCAATGCGGTAAGACCATTCTGTTCTGAAAAGACCTGTAAAAAGTCTTCCTGCTCTCAATTCAGGCTTGAGTTTATTGTATATATTTTGATCATACTCTTGTAGGTGTTCAGCATCAAATTTGCCAGTTTTTAACGCCTGCTCAATTTGTTCCACTGCAATTTTTGCACTTTTCATTGCTTGAGGAATTCCGTTTGCTGTTACAATGTCAATGATTCCAGCAGCATCACCTACAAACAACATCCTGTCAGCTGATAACTTTCTATTTTTGGTGCCCAGCATCAGCCCATGACCCTCGATTTTACCTTGGATTTTTGCATCTTTAAATTTCTCCTTTAACACAGGGTGGTTATTAATTTGATCCATGAAATGATCGATCAATTTTGCTTTGTGGTGTACAACAGAACCTTTTTTCATTACCATGTTTACGTTGTACAAATTGTCCCCTATCGCAGAAACGTAAACACCTCCAAAAAAAGTTTTTCGACTTAAAAATAATTCGGCATAAGTATCATCAGTCATTTTAACCTTGGAATAATATGCTCGAATACCCAAGGCAAAATTTTCGTTGTCTTTTTTGTTGCCATTAAATTTTGCTGCAAGTGGTCCATTACAACCGGATGCCATCACCACCAACTTACATTTGATGGTGACATGCTTTGAAATCACTTTTGCCTCTTCCTTTGTATAAACAACATCAAGAATCTTGGTATTTTCCAATACGGTTGCGTATGACAATTTTTTGCAACCTTGAAATAGATAGTTGTCAAATTTCCCCCGATCAATTGTGTAAGAAGATGGCCTTCCTTTAAAATGAGACAAATCTGGATACTTGAACGAAAACATCCTGTTGTTTGGAGCAAATAAATTAAACCCTTTTATTGGACATAATTTTGCTTCATTTAAAAGTTGGACATGCACCTCGGGAAGTATGTCCTTGATGTAATTTAATACGTGAATTGAAATTGTGTCACCACAAGGCTTGTGTCTTGGGAAAATATTGGAATCAACCAATACATGTTTGATGTTTTTTTTATTTAAATAACCACTAGTAGCAATCCCTCCAGGACCCCCTCCAACTATACAAATTTCTGTTTCTATTACTTCAGGATCACTCACATTCAATTCCATTTGACAAGCATTAAAGGTAAGATATTAACCTGAGTTCGGTAGTAAATTTTCTTCGAGAAAATGCATGAAAAATAGGACTGGAAGGACTTTCTAATTTTCGTTCCTTTTGCTACTGATCAAAATTGGGATTGATGCTGGCTAGTACATCATTGCGCTATAAATGGCTGGAGCAATCGCAAATTCAATTATCCCTACTTATTGCTTCCAGCATTTCTTGCTCCAATGGGAATATTTCTCCATCTAGTCTCTTTGCCTCAATTAAGAAAATTGTGAAGGTTTTTTACTTATTTTGACAACGGTGAGCACTGAAGATATTCAATACTTAATTCAGCTTCAGGTGTTCGTTTTATTTCCAGGAATATGGAGGGCACATTAATCCTTTTTTATTTTGGGGCCATAAATTGTAAATGTAAACATCTTGTCAATGACCTTCCATTTTATCACCATGTTGGTTAGTGCCAATGCAATGCGATAAGACCGTTCTGTTCTAAAAATGGAAGTAAAAAGTCTTCCCATTTTTAAGTCGGGTTTCAGCTTTTTGTAAATTCTTTTATCGTATTGCTTTAAGTATTTAGCGTCATACTTGGCAAGTTTTAACGATTCTTCAATTTGCTCTACCGCAATTTTTGCGCTTTTCATTGCTTGAGGAATTCCATTTGCAGTCACAATGTCGATAATCCCCGCTGCATCACCTACAAACAACATTCTTTTTGCCGAAAGTTTTCTGTTTTTGGTACCCAGCATCAATCCATGACCTTCAATCGTACTTTGAATTTTTGCATCCTTAAACTTTTTCTTTAACAATGGATGTTGGTTAGTTTGATCAATAAAATGATCTCTTAATTTAATCTTTTGATGTTTCATGGAGCCTTTTTTCATGACCACGTTCACATTGTACAGGTTGTTTCCCAAGGGTGAGATGTAAAAGCCTCCAAGAAAAAATTTTCGATCCAAAATCAATTCAGCGAAAGAGTCGCTTTTTAGTTTGACACCAGAGAAATAGGCTCGAACTCCCATCGAAAAATGTTTACTGTCTTTTTTGTTGCCATTAAATTTTGGAGCAAGCGAACCATTGCATCCCGAGGCCATTACCACCAGTTTACATTTGATAATTTTATTTTTTGAAATGACTTCGACCGCATCTTCAGTATACACCACGTCGAGTATTTTGGTATCTTCAAAAACGGTGGACGAGGATAAGTTTTTACATCCTTGAAACAAGTAATTGTCAAACTTATTCCGGTCAATAGTATACTGCGAAGGTTTACCATTAAAATGCGCTAAGTCAGGATAGGTGAATGAAAAGACCTTTGTGTTGGGAGCAAATACATTAATTCCCTTAATTATGTGCAGTTTGGCATCGAGTTCAATTTGATCATGTACCTCTGGTAAAAAGTCTTTTATGTACTTCAATACGTGAATAGAAATGGTGTCCGCACATGGTTTATTGCGTGGAAATATTTGAGAATCCACTAAGACGTGAGGAATGTTTTTTTTATTTAAATATCCACTTGTAGCTGCACCTCCTGGACCTCCACCAATAACGCAAACTTCAGTTTCTATTACTTCAGGCATACTCAAAATAAATGTCTTTTATCTAGGGGCAAAGGTACGGCATAAACCTCAGTTTTGTTTACAATCGACCTCAGGTTAGTAAATTTTGTTCGAGAAAATGAGTGAAATATCTTGCTCTAATTTTCGTTCCGTCTACTACTGATCAAAATTGGGATTGATGCCGTGAAATACATCATTAAGCTATAAATAGCAGCCGCAATAGCAAAATCTACTTGTCCTAATGAAAATGATGCGATGCTTATGGCTAAGGTTCCATTTTGATTTCCAGATTCTAAACAAATCGTAATAGCTTGTTTAAAGTTTAATTTAGCAATTTTTGCGGTAAGATAACCTACCAGCATGGTTGTCACGTTCAAAGCAAGTACGATCATCCACGAGTCCCTCACGTAATCAACTAAGTGAGCTCTCTCCTTTACTGCAAGTCCAACAATGATAATTACCAATAAGGTGATACTCGCAATCTTAACGGGCTTATCCATTTTAGTAGCTAAGGAGCTTTTGTATTTGTTAAGCGACATTCCAATTGCCAATGGCACAGCAATTATAACTACAAGCGAACCTGCTATTTCCCCTATGGGCGCAACAATTTCCATGCTTTCGCTAGCAAATTGCTCCAAACTAAAATTGACAATCAGCGGAATAGTAATGATGGTGATTAAACTATTTATAGCCGTCAAAGTCACCGATAGGGCTGTGTCTCCTTTAGCTAAGTGTGTTAGTAAATTGGAAGTAGGCCCACCAGGACAGGCAGATAAGATCATGATCCCAATGGCTAATGATGCACTTACATCAAAAACCCCAATCAGTAAATACGCAATGATAGGCAACAAAATTATTTGATTCAGAAATCCTAAAAAAACGGCTTTAGGAACTTTTAGTACTCTTTTAAAATCGTCAATCTTTAATGACAATCCCATTCCTGTCATGATAATGAACAAAGAAATTGCCAGTATTGCTGTTGAAGTGTTATCCATGAATTATTTTTAAGTTGAAATTAGTAAATTTTCTCAGGTTTTACTTCAGATCAGAAATAATTCAAATTAATCAATGGTCAGATTGCTGTACGGAACTCAAGGTTTTATCACTTTGTTGATAAACTACAATAAGCTGAGTGTTGTTCACGTTAAGTTTTCATGAAAAGAACTCTGACAATAATTACTAGCGTACTTTTAGCATCAGCTTTGTTATTTGTTTCATGTTCTAATGGAAAATACTGCGTGGGTGGTAAAAAAAAGCACAAACGCATGAAACGTGACCATGAGAATATGGTATTTTAGAAATCTTGATTTGCGATTTCACGGTATCGACTGATTATAGTGTTTTTCAAAAAAATTCCACGTGATAAATGAACAACGGTAATTTGAAGATAAGGGGTTTTGAAAAAAAAGATATTTCAGAAGTAAAACGTCTTATAAATCAGGTGTTTGGGACGTCCTACACTCGTGCAAAACCAAATTTGTTTGAGCAAGCAACGTTGATCGTTGCTGTCCTTAATTTTAAGGTTGTGGGTTTTTGTGCAGGAGACATTTCGGAAAAAAACGTTGGGTTGCTGGACATGCTTGTGGTACATCCAAGTTTTCAAAATCAAGGAATTGGAACCGCTTTGTTCAAAGCGAGGATGGATGGGTATTCAAAACGGGACATTAGCAATTATATCCTGTACCACTGGGTTCAAAAGGGACTTTCTGAACCTAAAATAGCTATTAAATATGGTTTTGAATTGAAAGAAATTATTCCAAACTTCTGGAAAGAAGAAAGCAAAAGACTAAGTTACCAATGCGCCGAATGTGGACCTCCACCTTGCGAATGCACTTGTTGCTTATATGTTAAATAGCTTGTAAGTAATTATTGAGTCTTATTAGATTTGACAGTTCTTTTGTTGGACAGCGTGAGCATGTACTGTTTCTTGAGTTCTGCCTACATTACGTATCCGAGAAGTGCGCGAGCTTATCTTTGTAAAAAAAATACGGATCAAGCAATATTCCTTGTGGGGTGAGAAAAATTCCAAGCTCAATTCTTCTAA
>JBLIAZ010000188.1:0-4743 GCA_047631875.1 Saprospiraceae bacterium | reverse complement strand
CCATTAGGACCCAAGAAACCAACAATTTCTCCTTTTTTGATTTCAAAACTCACATCATTTAAAGCGGTTTGCTTTCCGTAAAACTTACTGATGTTTTGAACTTTGATTGACATGTAGTTTTTTTTTTCTTAAAAGTATCAATTTTAACTTTCAATTAAGTTAAAAATGTAAATTTGCATTGTATACAAATTAACCACTTTAAATAAATGCAAGGTTTAGTATTGAAATCCATGGGTAGTAGTTATCGTGTTCGTATTGACACGGGAGAGATACTGGATTGTGTAATCAGAGGAAAATTTAGAATTAAAGGTTTGAAACTCACTAATCCAGTTGCTGTCGGAGACATGGTGGAGGTAGAGGTTTTGTCAGTAGGTTCATCAGTCATTACTGAAATTCACAAAAGAAAAAATTACATCATACGGAAGTCGGTTAACCTTTCAAAACAATATCATATTCTGGCTAGTAATGTTGATTTAGCAGTGTTGATAGCAACCATTGATAAACCTGTTACTAGTTTTGAGTTCATTGACCGGTTTTTATTGACTGCCGAAGCGTATCAAATTCCTGTCCTTATTTTGGTAAATAAAATTGATTTGTACGGAAAAAAAGAAATTGAGCGTTTAGCTGAATTAATTTCCATTTACGAAGAGGTTGGTTACGATGTCAAGTTGGTGTCTGTCCTTAAAAGGAAAAACCTGAAAGCAATCAAGGAATTATTTAAGAATAAAATCACTGCTGTTTTTGGTCATTCAGGTGTTGGGAAATCAAGTTTGTTAAATGAGATGGTAGTGGGGTATGAGCAAATTACTGCTGAAATATCCGAAATGCATCAGCAAGGGGTTCATACTACTACTTTTGCCGAAATGCTTCCTTTGGAGGGTGGAGGTTATGTGGTGGATACTCCCGGGATTAAAGGATTGGGAGTTGTTGATGTAGAGAAAATGGAGTTAGGAAACTATTTTCCCGAGTTTGTGGCAGTTAAAGACAAGTGTCATTTTAACGATTGTGTACACATTAACGAGCCTAAATGTGCTGTGAAGGAAGCGGTTGAAAACGAGGAGATCTCACCTTGGAGGTACAGAAGTTATTTAAGCATGTATGATGACGGTGCAGAAAACCTGTACAGATGAGAATTGTAATTCAACGTGTACACCGTTCATCGGTTGAAGTAAAACGAGAGGTCGTTGGTTCAATAGACAAGGGATTATTGGTGTTAATTGGCGTCACTCACAATGATGAAGAGGAAGATGGGGTGTGGTTGTCTAAGAAGTTATCCAACATGCGTTTATTCAGAGATGAAGATGATAAAATGAATTTGTCAGTAAAGGATATCAAAGGTGAAGTGTTGGTTGTCAGTCAATTTACCTTGTTTGCGTCCACTAAGAAAGGAACAAGGCCATCCTTCATGAACGCGGCTTTACCAGAAAAAGCGAGGGAGTTATACGAGTTTTTCGCTCAGTCAATTGAAAATGAGTTAGGGAAGCCGGTGCAATGTGGAGTGTTTGGAGCGGACATGAATTTAACCATTGAAAACGATGGGCCTGTGACCATTGTGCTGGATTCGAAAAAAAGAGAGTAAAAAACATGGAAATTAAAGCGCTACAAAAGCAAGTGGATGATTGGATTAAAAAGTATGGTGTGCGTTATTTTGATGAAATGACTAACCTTGCAATTTTAATGGAAGAAGTTGGAGAATTGTCCAGGATATTTTCAAGAAAATACGGGGAACAGTCTTATAAAAAAGGAAAGAAAAAAGGGGACTTAGGGGATGAAATGGCAGATGTTTTGTTTGTGCTTACCTGCATAGCAAATCAGACTGGCGTTGACTTGGAGGAGGCAATGAGGAAGAACTTTGAAAAGAAAACTACACGCGATAATAAGCGTCACATCGAAAACGATAAATTAACCTGACAATTCACGTAGTGTTTGCGGTAAAAATAATTAACAAATTAGATGAAAATGGTGTAACTTTAAGCTGCTAGATTTGTTTCAGCACAGACGCAACTTAACTTAATATGAATAAATTACACTTACTTACCCTGTTACTGGGACTTCTAGTAACTTCTATATTTTCTCCCATTTTCGCTCAAAAGAATTGTCCTGCAATTCCTGTGAAATCAAAATTTGATTCGCTGGGGTACATTAGCGCTAACGTTCCTACAGATCCGGCTAAAGCAACTGGAAAACTATGGTTAGGGCAGGGGTTTGTTAATTGGCATGGCATAGAAATGAGACCAGGATTTATTCCTGATAATAAGCCGTCATATGGAATTGCAATTGCAGTGGCATGGAATTATGCTAGGAACTTGGCCCAGCGAGTTGAATATCCGCAAATAGGTTATTGGATGGGTACTTTGATTCAAGAAAGTCAGTTGTCTTGTGTGACTACTACTGCATGGACCGACCCTACGCATTCACCAGTTGCATGGCAGCTTGGTGTTGGGCCAGCTGATGCTGCAGGCACAGGTTCTAATGGAGGGTGTTTTCAAATTGAAGGACCAGGTAGTGGGTGGGGAGTGGTTCAACAATCTAACCCAGCAGGAAGATTTCCAAATGCTTTGTATTCACCAGTTGTTCAAGGGGACAATGGGTTTGAGGGGAGCGCACTAGTTAAAGCATATTATGATGCCTACACTAGTCAGATATACAATTACAATGTGCCGGGTGGTTGGGATGTGTATTCAAATGTAGATTGTAATCAAGCTGTAGATAAATTCTCTTATATAAAAATGTCTGGATCAGGTTACAATGCTGGACACCTTGGGTTTGCTAATAATTATAATGTAATCAATAACACCACGGGCTGTTGGGGAGGGTTAGTAGGAACTACTGCTAATTATGGGAATGATGTAGCTTCGAATGCTTCTGTTTTTGAGAACGAAACGGGATATTGTGAATACCCTGCAGGGAGTTCATTTCATAGCTATTATGACAAAGGAATGACATGGGCTGACGTGATAACATATACTGACCGTATCAAAGTACTTTACCCAGATGTAGATTTTCCTGGGGTGCTAATACCAGCTGCTCAAGCAGCATTTGTTGCAAGCGCTGGGTCACTTGGCGGATCAATTAATTTTTCAGATTTTGGAAATGTGATTGATGCAATTGTCTTTAATCTTCCTTTAGAAAAACCAACTCCAGTTGAAGGTTCTCCAGGGAATATTAGTTTAAGTTGTATTGGTAATTTACTTCCGTATGGTCATGCTGACATTTTAAACGGAGCGACCAACCACTGTTTAGGCGAGTCAGTTACGTTAGAGTTAATGGTTGATGCAGGAAGTAGTTCAGACATCACATATAAGTGGTTTAAAGGTGATGCTGTTAGTGGTACTTTAATTGGAACGGATAAAATTATAACAATATCACCTACTGCTATAGGAACTCAAGTTTATGCAGGACAAATTTGTAATAGTTCAGGTTGTTATACTATTTATAGTAATACTCAGAATGCTTGTCAAGATCCTCGAAACCTGAACGGTTTTAATGTGGTGACTAATGATTGTAATACTTGTGGATTTGTTGCTAGTGCAAGTTCAACGAATTCTACTTGTAAGGGAATGACTGACGGTTCTATCTCTATTAATTTAACAAATCCACCTGCGAATTACACAATTGATATTACTGCAAACACCCCATTAGGAAGTTCAACAACCTCTTCCTCTGGGTCTGGTTTAGCACTTAACATAAATGACATCAGGGACGGTTCTTATAACATAGTTTTTACATCTACCACTGACCCTACATGTAAAGCCTACACCAATGTGATCGTAGGTTTTGTTACAGCTATTAATGAGTATGTTAAAGGTGAGTTTTTAGGTGCTAGTAATTGTATTGCTGATGTGAAAGCCACCATTACAAAATTACCTTCTGCTTGTAACTGGAAGTTACTAGTATATCAACCTGTATTTTTTGCATGGACCAATTGGGTAAATGTTGGTGTTCAAACTTCTACAGGTATATATTCACTTTCTAAGGATACTAGAATTGCACCAAAGCCTGAGATTGACGATTGGAATAATGTACCTGTCAGTGAGCAATCGTTTGCATTGAATACGGGTGATAAAATTACATTTATTACTGCTGTGACAACTACTCCAGGGGCAACACAATTGAGGGATTATATTTACAAGTTATATGATGAAAATGACGTGTTAGTGCACACTGTAACTTCGCCTGCTGGTTCTTCTAATAATGGTCCTTTTAATGTAGGAGATTACACGGTAACATGTCCTACTACTGCTCCTGATTATACTTTTAGTTGGAATCCTTCTGTGAATAGTTTGGTCAACACTACAACTTCAAGTACTGGAAAAGCTGATCAAGCTGACATTGATACAAAATATGTGGTTACTGCTACAAACGTGAATAATCCTCAATGTATTTTAACAGATACTGTTGTTGTGGTTGGTGACCCTGCTTGTAACCCAATCGTTTCATGTACCAAGCCACCTTATGCTATTTTAACACCTGACACTTCAATTTGTGCGGGAGAAACCGCTCAAGTAAGAATAAGCTTTACGGGAACGCAACCTTATACTTTGTATTTCACTCCGACTGGATTACCACAAGTAACAGTAGCAAATATTACTAATGACTATTACAACATTCCCGTGAGTATTGCAGGAACAATTACCATTGATTCTTTAAAAGACAATACTTGTACTAATGACACGTCAAAATCATTGACAATAACTGTAGAAGCTTTACCTGTTTTAACTTTAGGTAACGACACTACCTTAT
>JBLIAZ010000187.1:0-4751 GCA_047631875.1 Saprospiraceae bacterium | reverse complement strand
GCTTCTACCAATCCCAAAAACGCCTTTTGTTGGACGTGAAATGGATTGATAATAGAGGCTACAAAATTTTCATTATACAGTTGTGGCGTAGTGCATTTTTAGCTTCTTTTATTCCAGATTTTTTCCATTATTAGTTTTCCTTTTGTGCTATGATAAAATGCAAATATTTTTTTTAAGTTTTTCCGGGAAACTTCTCCTGATATTATACTGCAATCCTCTATTTTGAATTTGGCATTTATTTTTAAGTTCTTGGATTTAACATGAAAATGAGGGGGATTATGGTCATTGGAATAAATAATAATTTGAAGATCATCTAGGGTTCCAACCCTCTCTTTAATTGCACTACTGGGACTCTGAATTAATAGGTCAATTTCCTGATCACTCTGAAGTAGATAGGATTTAAGAGTTTTTTTTACAATTTCTTCAAGTATATCTCTAGTCATTTTAATGTGCTACAACAAATATGGATAGCGACTGTTTTATGCTTGTCGGGGTTTAATGTCGTTTACTTGTGTACTTGATTCTCGGGTAAAAGGTTTCGGGGATTTGATGTTTGTTGAAAAAATAGGGTTTTTACCCTGTGTGAGTGTAGGTAGAAGTGTTAATTGTTTTTTGGGGTTTTTCTGTGAGTAGTTCGGGAGGGTTAACGAAGAAATAGGGTCCTTTCTGGTTTTAGGTCTTGTGTTTGTTCACTCCGCTCGCGCAAGTTTAGCGCAGCGTAACTTGTGTGTTTAATTTATTACTGCAGTTTCCAGGTGCAATAACAACTTGACAAAGAAGCTGACGTTAAACAATCCAAGAAAAGATAGGAAGGTCTTGTTTTTGGATTTTATTTCTCAATAATATCTGTCAACTGATAGTCCATTATGCTACCGTCTGGTAAAGTCCTGACAAATCGAACTAGCCCAACGTTTTTAGCATAATAGCTCTCCTGATACAACTTATAGGTTTGATTTCCGTCTATTGCACGAATGCTAAATTCGTCTCGAAACAAAGCGCATTGATAAGATTCTCCACTAATTCTTTGACTTACATTCAGTTCAATGAGAGATCTGGATTTGTCCATTTGCTCTTCACCATAAGCATTCTGATATTTGACACTCCAAACAAGTGTGTCTTTGAAATGATCAAATGAATAGACTTGTTTTTTTAATATCATTGATGGAATTTTCACATCGTTTCCAGACGAATCATATCTTATAAAATAATAATCCACCATCTCGGTATTATTATCTTTAATTCTTTCTACAAACACCTCTACTGGTCTATTTCTTTTATCTAATCCATCTGTCACGAACAGAGTATCACCATCAGTGATTTTGGTAGACATGTGCCAATATTGAACTTGACTTGTGTCATTTTGATCGGTAAACACGTACACCTTACCTTTATTATTAAAGTCAGCTATGTCAAAATAGTATGTTCTTAAATTTTGACTCTTACAAGAGCTTAAAGCCAATATGCTAATCGTAATACAAATTATTAATCTATTCATAGAAAAAGGGATGGGTGCTGATTCAATTGATTGTCCTCAGCTATTATTTTCGTTCCAATAATTTTTTGGAAACTTTGTATGTTGCGGCGTAGGAGAGTCCTGGTTGACGGGTCTTGAAGGTTCTAAATGCTTTGTTGTACCACTTTGGATCGGTAGCTTTCTTTTTATGTTCTTCGTGCGCTGAGGTGTCGTATAATTCACCTTCAAACCATGGTTCTATTCCATAAATTCCAATTCCAAAATGCTCTACGCGTTTTAGTACGGTTTCAAAATCCGACTCAGAAAAATAATGAGTAGTCTCTGTGTCGAATCCATCATTGATGTTTTTTAAATCAGTAAATATATTTTTCTGTAAAAATTCAGTTTTTTCCATGTTTTGATAATTTGTCAGTAGGCGCACACAAGGTACAGCTTATAAATTCAGGAGAAATAGGAACAGCTACCAATTTGTCATTCATTTTAAACGATCGCTGTCCTTGTTGTTATTTTTTCATTATGTGCTGTTCCATCTTTTCCATGCGGTCGTTCAGTTCTTGTAGTTTGCTCAGGATAAGGATGTGCGTTTTTTTCGCATCGATTCCGACAGGGCTTTTGTCGCTGTGGATCACTTCAGCAATTTCTTCATAAGTTTTTGGGTCAATTTCAAATTTCATATTGGTACGTTTAATTGGGTGTAAGGTTTCTGTGATAGTACCTAAGGTACAGCTTATTTAAATAAATTGAATAGGTCCAAATGCATTATCAATACTTAATTCAGCTGTTGATGTAACATGGTTTCGGTTTGTGTGTATAGATTACATCACTTCTATCGTCACGTCATGTAGGCGCCATCAGCGAAAAAGATGGCACTAGATCCTTGATATTTGAGGGTCTGAGGAATGAGGACAAAGAACAGTTCAACGTTGTCTACTTTGTCCTGTTCTTTAGCAATCTAGGAGGTACGACGAACAAGTGAACTCCAATGAAAATAAATGGAAGATGAACAAAAAGTAGGGGCTACTCCTGCCCCAAAGGAGTTCATGCAGACGAGTACAGTGAACAACTGAATTCCAGGAATAAAATAGATAAAGAATGGGAAATTGCGAAGGAAAATCTCGTTAGAGCAACCCTCAAAGTGAAACATAAAAGCACAAAAAAAGGGACGCAACAAGCATCCCTTTCAAACATCTTATAACTGTAATTTTAAGAAACTCCCGCTGTTTCCATGTCACGTTGTACTTTCTTAACCAATCCTTGTAAGGTTTTTCCTGGTCCAACTTCAGTAAACGAGTTAGCTCCGGCATTAATCATGTTCTTCACTGTCTGTGTCCATTTCACAGGAGATGTCAATTGTGAAATTAAATTCTGTTGGATGATTTCTGGATTGGAAACTGCTTGTGCATTTACATTTTGAAATACTGGGCAAATTGGTTTCGAGAATGTCGTTTTTTGAATGGCTTTTTCTAGTTCTTTTTTTGCTGGGTTCATTAACGGTGAGTGAAATGCCCCCCCCACTGGTAATATTAATGCTCTACGCGCTCCTGCTTCTTTCAAGCTTTCACACGCTGCGTTTACAGCTTCGGTTTCTCCCGAAATTACCAGTTGACCTGGGCAGTTGTAGTTTGCTGCAACCACTATCCCTTTTGTTTTGTCACATATTTTTTCCACAATTTCATCTTCTAAACCTAAAATTGCTGCCATGGTGGATTCTTGCAGTTCACAAGCTTTTTGCATGGCTAAGGCTCTTTTTGAAACTAATTTAAGACCATCTTCAAAAGTGATACTTTTGTTAGCTACTAATGCTGATAGTTCTCCTAAGGAATGTCCAGCAACCATGTCAGGTGCGAATCCGTCAATGCTTGTAAGTGCAATTACTGAATGTAAAAAAACTGCTGGCTGAGTTACTTTAGTTTCTCTCAAGTCCTCTGGTGAACCTTCGAACATGATTTTTGTAATGTCAAACCCAAGAATGTCGTTAGCCTGACTAAACATTTTTTTAGCAACTTTAGAACTTTCAAAAAGTTCCTTTCCCATTCCTGTAAATTGCGCTCCCTGTCCTGGGAAAATAAATGCTTTCATGTAATGATGTTTTGTATGGTTGTAATTGTTGAATGATTTAGGCTGTGGGCCCAAAATATTCAACAAAATTGTTTTCTGTTTCTTTTAATTTAATGCTGTGCAGTTGAGCGCCAAGCTCTATTACATCGTCCTTAATTTCATTCCATATGCTGACAGCCAGTATCTCAGTGCTTGCCATTTTCCCTTTTAAAAATGGGACGTCTAGGTTAAGGTTTTTATGGTCCAATACTTCCACTACTTTTTCTTGAAGGACTTCGCTTAATCGCTTTAAATCGATTATAAAACCTGTGTCTTCGTTGATTTCTCCTTTTACGGTAACAAACAATTCGTAGTTGTGTCCGTGCCAATTTCTGTTGGCACATTTACCAAATACTTCTGTATTCTTTTCCTCAGACCATTTTTCTTGATAAAGTTTATGGGCTGCATTAAAGCGTTCTCGTCTGGTAAGTAGTAACATTAGCTTTTAATTGGAGCGCAAATATAGTTAAACTGGTTAGCTCTTTCGTGATTTTGAGGTCATTAATTTATACCTTTGAACCAAAATAATTTGATATGATTGTCATCACTGGTGCCGCAGGTTTTATTAGCAGTTGTTTATTAGCTCGTTTGAATGAATTGGGTTATAAAGAGCTGGTTTTGGTGGATGATTTTTCACGTGAAAATCGCAACAAAAACTACGATTCAAAAAGCTATAAAGAACTGGTTGATCGTAAAAATTTTATCAGCTGGCTTGACGAAAATCAGCGTTTTTGCCAATTTGTTATCCATCTAGGTGCCAGAACTGATACCACGGAATTTGACAAAGCTATTTTTGATGAGTTGAATTTGGAGTATTCAAAACAGGTGTGGAACAAGTGTGTAGAGCATGCCTTGCCATTGATATATGCGTCATCGGCTGCTACTTATGGTGGGGGAGAACTTGGTTATGATGACAACCACGATGTAATTCCGTCTTTAAAACCTTTGAATCCTTATGGTGATTCTAAAAATGACTTTGACATATGGGCTTTAAAACAGGAACGTAAACCATTTTTTTGGGCAGGATTGAAGTTTTTTAATGTGTATGGGCCTAATGAATACCATAAAGGGAGAATGGCCTCGGTGGTGTTTCATGCTTTTAATCAAATCAAAGAAAAAGGTGCAATGAAGTTGTTCAGGTCGCACAATCCTAACTTCAAAAACGGAGAGCAATTGCGTG
>JBLIAZ010000186.1:0-4769 GCA_047631875.1 Saprospiraceae bacterium | reverse complement strand
CAGAACTAAGCTTAAATGAAATCCAACAAGCCTTGGGCATTACTTCACGCGAAATAGGGACAATTTTCAAGAATGAGTTTGGAAGTTCATTTAAAAAATACCTGAATTTGGTCAGACTGACTGAAGTGAAGCGTTTGTTAAAGGAAACAAGCCAAACGATTTCCGTGATCGCTTATAACACGGGCTACAGTAACGTGTCCCATTTCAACAGGGTATTCAAATCTGAGGAAGGTGTTTCACCAAAGGATTACCGCGAGAATAGTAAGTGATATTGTTTGACAAGTGATACCAGCTGTTCATTTGTGAGTCAAGAAGAACCGTCAGCATTGTTACTTACATTTATAAGAAGGTCTTCCCTCTCTTATTTCGCTGCATTCTATATTTAACATAGCCTGAAGAGTCTGATTACTCTTTGTTTCGAAGGAATAAATAAACCCTCCTACTATTACAGTAGAAGGGTTTATAAAAAAGTTATTGTCGAACCTTATAAACTTAACTTAAAAACTATTTGACAATAACCTTTTTAGTAATAGTTTCTCCTTTTGATTGCAGAATCAAGAAATACATACCAGCGTTTACACTGGAGAAATTAAGTATTGACGCATTGTCTTCAAAATTTAGGATAACCTCACCATGAATATTTATTAGCTTGATGGAGTAGTTCGATATTCCCGTCACTTGAATCGAAGCTTGATCTGTCACTGGATTAGGGAATACTTCCATTGAGGTAGACGCAATACTAGAACCTGTTCCTGTAATGATACTTCCGTCTGAGCAATTTTCGTCTGCAAGTTTGATGTAATCTATTTCAATGGTTCCTGTAAAGGCAGAATTAACACTGTTTCCAAATTCATCATTGATGGTCCATTGTGAATTCCACCCCGGGTTCACACCAAAGTACAACTGTGTGATTTGAGTTTGGTCTAAGTCACAAGCACATCCCCATTCATCGTTCATTTTTCCGCTAAAATTCACAATGTAATTTTTCCACGATGTAGTTAATTGCAATACGTTACTTGCTTCATCTGCCCAGTTACCACCAGCTAATGCATTATTAGAGGCTAGGTTTCCTGCTCCATCTCTCAAAGCAGGTGTAATGATTACATTCCCGCTTGCTTTAGCTCGTATCCATACTTTGTGGGAAGCCACGTTAGTAAAATCTAAAGTTTTTTTCAAGTTCAGTATGAAATTGTCGTATTGACCAGTAGCCGTTCCAACTATTTTAAAAGAACCATTGTCTTCTGAAGTACTCATAGAAGCGCTGCTTTCTAAACTTGTGTAATTAGTTGCTCCGTTAAATTGCATGTTAGCACAGTCTTTAGCGCAGTCAGTGGCACCAGAATTTCCTCCCACACATTCATTACATCCGTCCACGTACGCACTTCCTCCCCAGTCGCCACTACAATCAGTTGTACAAGCCACTTTTCCTGTATTACCGGCAACACATATTGAACAATTATCAAGTACTGCCGTACCGTTTATGTCCAAGTTACAGTCTACAACACAATCATTTATTGTAACCCCTGTTGTTCCTCCAGAACAAATTTTACAGTTGTCTATTGCAGCTGTTCCTCCTAATACACCAGCACAATCTACATTACAGCCTTGAGTAATTGTATTCATTTTGTTAGCAATTGCTGGCGTATTCTCCATGAATGTTTTAATGGTATTTGCCATGGTGATGTGAGACACTGTAGTTGGATGAGTCCAATCTCCTCCAAAAGCTTGCTCGGTTACAAATAGGTTCCTGAAGTCAATGAAATAAATGTCGTCCCCAGCAGCTTTTCTGTCAGCGACCATTTGAATGATAGCATCGTTCCCGGGCTTCCATCCTCTTACATCAAGTATTGGAGAAACCACAAAGAAAGTCGTGTTAGGATATTTAGCAAAAACTAAGTCAATGAATTCATTGTATCTCTTAACGTAATCTGTAGCATTTAAAAGACCTTGATTGTAGTTGTTGTCCGACCAATCATTAGTACCAAGTAAACAAAAGAAAAAATCTGCTTTCCATGGGTCAGCGTTGAAATTGTATTTTGAATTCCAACCTGTTTTAGCCCACCCTGGGTAATAGCTGTTGAATTCCCATTCGTCTGATGCCTTGGCTTCCGGCAATGAATTATTCAAGTTGATGTACATCCCTTGTCCTGAATGTGACTCTACTCGATAATCAGCATCCATCATTCTTGAAACTAGTGGCGCATATGACCTATAAGAATCTTGTTCCCATCCTGTAGCTATCCAAGTTCCTTTTCCGTCATTCCATGTTGGCGACGGATTAGTATTTGATAATCCGCACGTAATAGAGTTTCCGACAAATTCATATTTTAAACAAGGTCTGTCGTTTGGAGAGGCAATGTCTCCTCCAGTGATGCTGAATCCGTCAAAAGTCAAATCAGCCCCGTTGGCTTCGTTTCTTCTTGATATCATGATTTCATGCTCCCCAGCGGAAAGACCAGTTATGTTAATGGTGGTTACTGCGTCCATATACACAGGTGTTCCTCCGTCAATTGTATATACTACATTAACTAAGTTGCTCCCGTTGTAGAATGTGTTGGTAAAGTTAGCAGTAATAGCAGTCCCTGTAAATTTGGCCTTAATGTATAAAGAAGGCCATGTACATTTTGGGTTGACTCCTGAAAAGTCCCATCGTCCAAAATATTGAATGTTGGTATTAGAAGGAGCTACGGTCGCTGCCGAAGCAAACATTGTTGTCATCATTAACAACATCAATGTTAAAATTTTTGGTAGTCGGTTCATATTTTTCATAATTGTTGGGTTTTAATTGTGTTGTAAATATGCGACAGAATAGGAGAAGTTAATTTCCATTATTTGGAAACGATTTGATTATTAGTGAATTACATAATTAATCAACGTTAATACATGAAATGTGAAGTTCAAAAAAAGATGCTATAATCCTCATGGGTGAGCACTACCTGCGATAGGAAGAATGGTGATTACTTTTATTTGTTGGATAAGAAAAGGTGGATTGAACTATGTTATATTTTATGTAATTTTATAACGTCAGCTCTTTATTCCTTTGTGTAAGCAATAAAATCTTATGAATTTATATGGATGTAAGAAAACGATTGTGTTTAGTTGAGCATTTCATTTAATTAGTACTTATGTATATGAGGTTTCAGAAAAGGTCAGTATCACTTTTGTTCGTTTGCTTGTTTTTATTTGGAAGTAACTTAGTTGGTCAAAACTTTAATCAAGTGAGTAAGCTTGTTCCGGCTGTTCAAAACGGAACGGATGCGTTTGGAGTAGCTGTAGCAATTGATAAAAACACAGCGATAATAGGAGCTCATGTTGATTCTTACGATCAGTTAGAGAAAGACTCTCTTAGTGCAGCAGGTTCAGTTTATTTTTATGAAAAAATTGATAATATTACATGGGTTGAGAAACAAAAACTAACAGCTGCTGACAGAGGAGCAACTGATTTTTTCGGAAAACATGTGGACATTAACGGAGACTATGCAATAGTTGGAAGCTCTGACGAGGATCACAATCTTTTAGGAGTCGACTCTTTAAACAATTCTGGATCAGCCTATGTTTTTGAAAGGGGCGCTGATGGAATGTGGTTTCAAAAGCAAAAACTAGTTGCTTCTGATAGAGCTAAAATGCAATATTTTGGGACTGATGTTGCAATTTATGGCAACTACGCTTTTATTGGTGCTTCAGGCGAAAATATGAATGTAGCAGGTGCTGATTCGTTATTTTTTGCAGGTGCAGTTTATGTGTTTAAACGAAACTCATCAGGGACCTGGCAGGAAGTACAAAAATTGGTATCGTCTGATAGGGTAGCTCATCAACAATTTGGAGTAGGTTTGGCTGCTTATGGAAATACATGCATTATAGGTGCGAATGGAGAGGCGCGAGATCAACTAGGTTTGAATCCGGTCCAAAATTCGGGAGCAGTTTATGTTTTTGAACAAAGCTCAGGTGGTATTTGGGAAGAAAAACAAAAAGTTGTGACTTCTGATCGTGGGGTAAGTGACAATGTCGGGCTTTCTCTTGCAATCCATGAAAACACCTTCGTCATTGGGACTGCACAGGAGGATCATAATGCAAACGGAACAGATTCTTTATCAAATACTGGTTCGGCATATGTTATTACTCGAAACGCTGGAGGTGCATGGCAAGAACAACAAAAAATTGTGGCGCCAGACAGAGAATCAGAAGATGAGTTTGGCCACTACGTTGATGTGGATGGAGAGACAGTAGCAGTGGGGTCCTATCATCATGATTATGATGTGAATAAAACTAATTATTTGAGCGATGCGGGTGCTGCATATTTGTTTGAATTAAAAAATAATTCTTGGGATTTTGCTCAAAAGATTGTACCCAATGACAGGGGGAATGCTGGTTGGTATGGAGCAGTTGGAATCAGTGATAACACAGTTTTGGTTGGAGCTCAAATGAGTCCTTCTCCTATTGGAGCGGGATTATTCACCCCAATAGGGAGTGTATATGCGTACAGCCTTCCTTCAGTTTCAGGAACAGTATATAACGATTACAATAAAAATTGTATTCAAGACTCAAATGAACCCGGAGTTAAGGGTTCTTTAGGTGTTGTCATCCCAGAAAATGAAGTGATTGTAACGGACGAAAATGGGACATGGTACTTGAACCAAATTGACACAGGTTCACATACTGTGATTTTTGATACTACCGGTCATCATGATCATTATTGTAATTACAAAGTAGATTTTTCGATTTCTTCGAATGATACAGCGAAAGTCCTGAACTCATTTGGTATAGCGTTA
>JBLIAZ010000185.1:0-4770 GCA_047631875.1 Saprospiraceae bacterium | reverse complement strand
ATCTGTAAATTTTTTCCCTAAAATAAGTTTAATAATGTTATTCAGCAACATTTGAAGCTTATTTAGATTTAACAGCAAGGTTAATGTTAATAATAGTACTTGAGGTTAACTGATTATCATTAATTTTGCCTCATGGGGAAAGCAATATTGTTAATTCAATGTCAAGATCAAAAGGGAATTGTGGCAGCTGTTTCTGATTATTTGTTTCACAACCAGGGGAACATTTCTGGAATTGACCAGTACATTGACAAAGATTCTGAATCGTTTTTTATGCGTGTAGAATGGGAACTAGAAGGGTTTAGGATTCCGAAACACGAAATTGATGCGGACTTTATTAAAACCATCGGGAGTAAATTTGACATTGAACACAAGTTGTATTTTACGGACCCCGCTCCTAGAATGGCACTTTTTGTGACTAAACTTTCCCATTGTTTGTTTGACATATTGGGAAGACATCAAGCAGGTGAATTGAAAGTGAAAATACCTTTCATTATTTCCAACCACAAGGAGCTAGAACCAATTGCCAAAGGGTTCAACATTCCTTTTCACTATTTTGAAATGAATGCTGAAAACAAGGAGGAACAGGAAGCAAGGCAAGTGGAATTACTCAAGGACAGGAAAATTGATTTTGTGGTCCTTGCTAGGTACATGCAAATATTAAGTCCTAAGTTCATCGCCGCTTTTCCAAACAACATCATCAACATTCACCATTCATTTTTACCAGCTTTTGTAGGTGCAAAACCATATCACGCAGCTCATGCTCGAGGGGTAAAAATCATAGGAGCTACCAGTCATTATGTGACGGCTGATCTTGATGCTGGTCCAATTATTGAGCAGGATGTGGCTAGGGTGAGACACCACAATTCGGTAGACGACATGATTCAAATGGGACAAGATGTAGAAAAGGTGGTGCTTTCCAAAGCCATCAAATACCATGTACAACGTAAAGTGATGGTAATGGGAAACAAAACAATCATATTTAACTAAGCACAGAACACATTGGCAAGATGCTTTATGCACCGATTTAGCATAAGTAAAGGCGCGAATTTTGCTACTTCATTCCCACCACGAGGAGAATTAAAGCGTTGTTTAGATGAACTTTAAACTGTATGGTCTCCTATTTTGGTTCGTCTCAAGGCACTTAAATGAGCCCCATTGTTTAATGCATCACCAAAATCTTTAGCTATTGAACGGATGTATGTTCCTTTACTACAAACAATTCGGAAAGTGATGTGTGGGAAATTTTCACTGTTTACTTCAAATTCTCGAATGTGAACTTGACGCGATTTCATTTTAACTTCTTCTCCCTTTCTGGCAGCTTTGTAAGCTCGTTTCCCGTCTACCTTAAGTGCGCTAAATATGGGGGGTACTTGTGTAATTTCGCCTAAAAAAGTTTGAGCGCATGCTTGAATTTGTTCCTTAGTTATGCTGTCGGTAGGAAACTCTTGATCCACTTCTGTTTCCAAATCGTAAGACGGTGTGGTAGCTCCTAAAGTAATCGTACCAGTGTATTCTTTGTCTTGCCCTTGAAATGTTCCAATTATTTTTGTTTTTTTTCCTGTGCAAATAATCAATAATCCTGTAGCCAAAGGATCAAGCGTTCCTGCATGCCCAATCTTGAATTTTTTCAGGTTGAATTTGTTGCGCACGAAGTATTTTAACTTGTTTACAACCTGAAAGGAAGTCCACTCTAATGGTTTGTCAACCAGTAAAACGCAACCAGTTAAGAACTCTTCTAAAGAAAAGTCCTCTAACGGTTTATCGCTTTGAATTTTAAACGGCAGCATACACAATTGCAACAGTACCAATGACAAAACAGTAGTAAGAAAAGTACTTGAGTTTTGCT
The DNA here is from genome assembly GCA_047631875.1 of Saprospiraceae bacterium. Taxonomy (GTDB): domain Bacteria; phylum Bacteroidota; class Bacteroidia; order Flavobacteriales_C; genus JBLIAZ01. The sequence goes on along the minus strand of JBLIAZ010000185.1, from coordinate 2,924 downwards.
TTTTTAACCAAGCTGATCATCCATTTACAAGCAAATATTCCCGTGACAAATGCCGCAATGAATCCAGCAATTAAAGCTGTGGTGCTTGAGGAGCTAAGTAGCATTTCTCCAGTGGTTGAGTCTACCTCAAAAAGGTCTCCGCTCATTAAATCCTTTGCCATTTTTCCTAAAATTAAAGGAACAACCATCAAAAAGGAAAACCTTGCGGCTTTGCTTCTGTCAACTCCTAATAATACGGATGTTCCAATGGTGGCTCCACTTCTTGAAATGCCCGGCAGGATAGCAATCGCTTGAGAAATACCAATGATGATAGCCTCCTTGACACCTACACCTTTTGAGCTGCTTTTTGCACGGTCAGCCATGAACAATACCCCCCCAGTTACCAACAACATGAAACCAACTAACAATATGTTCCCAGTAAAAAACACTTCAATTTCATCTTCAAACATCAGCCCAACAAACACCGCGGGCATCATTGAAATTACAATGTTCAAGGAAAATTTAAACTGTTCGTTCCACTTGAACTGTAGCAAGCCTTTGATGAGTTCAACGATGTCCTTCCAAAAAATAAGAATGGTGCTTAAGGCAGTTGCTGCATGAACCACGATGGTAAACAGCATTCCTTCCTCAGGCACTTGTAAAACTTCCTTGGCTAGCTCAATGTGTCCACTCGAACTGACGGGTAAAAACTCTGATAACCCTTGAACAATACCAATAATGACGGCCTCTAAAATTCCCATAGTTTACTGGACTTGGTCGTTATCGTTTTCTTCTACTAATGTTTTTTCTGGACGAATCATGACGCCTATGCCCACTACTAAAAACCCCAGTATTACTGTAATCGGAGCGATGGTAATCCTTTGCGTACTAAAAATTTCAGTTGGTTCAAATTCATCTGGAGAAGCGCTTTCTCCTCCTGCCATCAGCATAAAGCCGAGTACAATAATCAGGAAGCCAATACCAATGGTCCTCAAATTTTTTTTACCTAAAAGAAACGTGGTTTTTTCTGTTCGCATAATGATGTATTTAATAATATAATTGTTCTGTTTTTAACCTCAGGAACCTGCTTACAGCAAATAAGCTTGAGCCCCAAGTTATTAATACTGCCAATGCAATCATGGCAACATATAATTGTACGTCTTGCTGAAAGTTAATTAACTCATCAGCTACTTCAGGCCAATAGTTGTACAGCAAGTGTAAGCACCCGACCAAGGAAATTACCCCTATACAACCACTTACAAACCCAAGTACTATCCCATTCCACAAAAACGGTCGCCTTATGTAACCTTTACTTGCACCTATTAATTGCATGGTTCGGATTAAAAATCTTTGAGAGTACACTCTTAGGCGGATGGTATTGTTAATCAAAGCAATGGCAATGGTTAACAGCAGTCCACCTACAATGAGCAGTCCCAAAGAGATGAATTTAACATTTTCGTGGATGGTGTAAAGCAGGTCCGTAGGGAATCTAAAGTCCGAAACCAAGGGGTTGTTGATTATTGATTTTTGAAATAATTTTGCACTGTCTGGGTGTGTGTAGTTGGCAGTAAAATAGACGTCAATGTTTTGGGGGAGTGGATTCTCACCCAATATCATCATGAAGTCTTCGTCAGGATTTACATCGCGGTGAAATTCTTTTAAAGCTTCATCCTTGTCCTTAAAAACGGTTTTTTTAACAAAGTCCTCAGCGTCCAGGGTCTTTTTGAATTGCATGATTTCAACCTCTTTAACCCCGTCACGCAAGTAAATTTCAAAACGAAAACTTTCTTTTGATTTGTCGCTTAAGGTTTGAGCTTTTAACAGTAAATATCCCATCAAGCCCAAGACGAATATTACCATGGCAATGCTAATTGCAGTGGATACATAAGACATTTTTGATCGCCAGTTGGATTGCATGCTTGAATTGTCGCTTATTTTTAACTAAATAACCCCAGGCTAAATTAGTTATAATTTTTCATGAAGGATACAGGGGGCATTGAATTACTTCTAAGAACTCATTGTTAATTTCCTTATATTTATCGTCCTATATTTTTAGACAAGAAAATGAGTAAAAAAACAGCTGTTTTTCCAGGGTCATTTGACCCTATTACATTGGGGCATGTTGCTATCATTAACAAGTCTTATGATTTGTTTGACGAAATTGTGGTCGCCATTGGCGAAAACAGCAGCAAAAAACATTATTTCTCATTAGACGAGCGCAAGCAGCATTTGGAGGCTGTTTTTGCAGGGCATGACAAAGTAAGGATCACAAGTTATTCTGGATTAACAACTGATTATTGCAAGTCTATTGGCGCCTCATACTTAATCCGAGGACTTCGAGATGGAAAAGATTTTGAGTACGAAAAAAGCATTGCCATCATGAATTCTCAGTTAAAAAATGGTGTGGAAACTTTGTTTTTTATGACTGACGCGGAATATTCAGCCATCAATTCCTACATTGTGCGTGACATCCTGAAGCATGGAGGCGATGTGAGTGCTTTTTTACCAAAAGAGGTTTTGGAGTTATTGTAAACAATGAGACTTTATTTATTCATACCAATGTTGTTGTGGAGTGTTGTTTCCAGCGCGGGAATGGTGGTGAAAGGTCATATCCAGGGGGTAAACGGGAAGGCTTACGGGAACAAAGACTTTACGATTGAAGTAGTACAGGATTTCATCACTTTTAAAAGGACGGTCCTTGTTTCAGAAAAATCGGGAAAGCATGGTGATTTTAAGGTTGAGCTTGAATTACAAAACACCTCCTTTTTGTTCATCAGTTTTGACAAAGTACAGCGTACTTTTTATGCCGAACCTGGAAAATCATATTACATTGACATCAAAGTTCCTGCGGAAGGTTTGTCCAATAAAAATCAAACTTTTTCAAAAAACATTGCCCCTGCTAACATCGTTAACACGCACAAAAAGGAGTTGAATTATTTGATAGA
>JBLIAZ010000184.1:0-4808 GCA_047631875.1 Saprospiraceae bacterium | reverse complement strand
ACAGCAACTCCATTCATCAAAAAAGTAATAGCTAATAGTACTATGATTGCCGCACTGGCATTAATTGAAAATCCGTGTTGAGGTCTTGATACCCAATTAAAAATTTGAATTGGCATGACCGTAAATTTATCCATTGGTGATGAAGGAGCGAAGGGAACATAAGCCAAAGCTCCCACTATAATAAGTGGTGCTGTTTCGCCAACCGCTCTTGAAAGTGCCAAAATCACACCAGTTAATATTCCACCAAAAGAGGAAGGCAGTACTTGGTTCCAAATCGTTTGCCATTTTGTTGCACCCATAGCAAAGGAAGCTTCCTTGATGGATTTTGGAACAGCCTTTATAGCCTCGCGAGTTGCTACTATAATTACAGGTAAAATTAACAACGACAGGGTCATAGCACCAGCTAATACACTTGCGCCCAGTCCAAGAATCCTTACAAATACTTCAAGTCCTAAAAGCCCATATATTATAGAAGGAACACCTGCTAAATTGGAAATGTTTATCTCAAGGATATTGTTTAAACGTGATTTCGTACCATATTCTTCCAAATAAATAGCACTTGCTACCCCTAAGGGAAAGGCAATGATTGCTGTTAAAAATAATATCCAGACAGAACCCATCATTGCAGTGTATATACCTGCATTCTCAGGTTTTCGAGCAGGAAGACTCGTTAGGAAATCCCAATCAATTCTTCCAATGCCTGTCACAATTATGTTACCAATGAATACCGCTAATAAAACTAAACCCAAAATAGTACAAGTCATGCCCCAATATTGGAACGCCTTGTCTTTTATTCTATTGGAGTTATTGCGCTTCATTATTCGTATTTTTCTTGGTATTTTTTCTTGATGTAAAAACTGATGTTGTTCAAGATAAAAGTGAATATGAACAGGGTAATACCTGCAGCAAAAATGGTTTTGTATTCCAAAGAGCCATGTGGAACATCTCCCAGACAAACTTGCACTATGTAGGCGGTTATAGTTTCAATCGGAACAGTGGGGTTAAAGGTAAAGTTGGCATGTTGACCTGCAGCAATGGCTACAATCATGGTTTCACCAATAGCTCTTGAAATTGCCAAAATTACTGATACAACAATGCCTGATGAAGCTGCGGGTACAGTTACCTTAAAAGCCGTTTGAAAACGAGTAGAACCCATTCCGTAGGAAGCTTCGCGAAGTGATTTAGGGACAGCACTTAACGCATCTTCACTTAATGAGGATATGAATGGTATGATCATAATACCCATAACAAGACCAGCAGATAAAGCGTTAAATCCTCCTAATGCTAATCCTGGAAAAACCCATTGGATAAAAGGCGTTTCAATAATTTCTTGTAAAAAAGGAGTTACCACCGTTAGGGCAAAAAATCCGTAAACGACAGTTGGCACTGCTGCCAATAATTCCAAGACTGGCTTAACAATGTTTTTGAATTTTTTTGGTGCAAATTCATTTAAATATACGGCAATGGATAGTCCAACGGGTAAGGCAAGTCCAATAGCAATAACAGTTACAAGCAAAGTTCCTGACAACAACGCCATGATTCCAAAATGCTTTTGGGCAAATAATGGAGTCCACTCATCGTCAGTGATAAAATCTAAAATCGAAACTTCTTGAAAAAAACTAAAAGACTGAATAGACAATACTAGGATAATTCCTACTGTGGTTAAAACAGTTACAAAAGCACAAGTCTTAAGTAAAGCTTCAATTATCTTTTCACGTATTTTCATGCTCAATAGTAATAAAACCAGTTTCCAAATTAGAATACTGATTTTACAGTTAATTTAGTTGGGTTGGCTAATTTCCGCAAAATTTTTGAAACAGTGCAACTTGTTTTGCAGTTTCCTCTTTTGGAAGTGGAATGTACCCAACTTCTTCAGAAAGTATTGCGGCTTGTTCCATGTAAAAATTTACAAATGTTTTCACTTCAGGCTTTGCTGCACCTTGGTTACTTACGTATATAAAGATAGGTCTGGACAAAGGAGCGTATGTTCCATTTCCAACAGTTTCCATTGTCGGTACCACTACGCCATTTCCATTATCAACACCGACTAACTTCAACTTGTCCGAGTTTTCCTTGAAGTAAGCTAAGCCAAAGAACCCTAAGCCATATTTGTCTCTAGAAATTCCTTGAACCAATACATTGTCATCCTCACTAGCATTGTAATCACCTCTGGTTCCAACTTTTTTTCCGCAAATAGCTTCCGCAAAATAATCGTAGGTTCCTGATGCTGTTCCAGGTCCAAATAAGTGGATTGGTTCGTCAGGCCAACCTGCTCTAATTTGACTCCACTTTAATATTGTTCCTTGTGCTGATGGTTCCCATAATTTTTTCAATTCTTCCACAGTAAAATAATCAACCCAATCATTTTGAGGATGAATAATTACAGCTAAACCATCGTAAGCGACTGCTATTTCAACGTACTTGATTTGATTTTCTTCACAGGCGGTTATTTCTCCACCTTTTATTGAGCGTGATGCATCAGCAATGTCTATTTCACCTCTTGAGAATTTTTTGAAACCTCCACCCGTTCCAGAAAAACCTATAGTTACTCTTACATCAGGGGCAACGTTTCTAAATTCTTCGGCAACCGCTTCTGTAATTGGATAAACTGTACTTGACCCGTCAATTGAAATTGAACCCATAAGTGCGGTGCTTGCCTCTCCGCCCTCTGTACCTGTAGCGCTTTTGTTTCCTCCGCCACAACTTGCAAGTGATATAGCTGTTATCGCTAGGATTGATAATGTTTTTAGTTTCATAATATTTTTAATATAAAGTGTATGTTTCTCGTTCTCAATTAACTTATAAAACAAATGTAATTACTGAATGTTAAGTTAATCTTAATGTTTGTTTAAAGTTTTGATTAATATTTTTTTTAGCTACTAAAAAGCTAATTCAAATTGAATTCTGTGCATCAATTCCGCATCGTTGGTTCCTACTTGAGTTAAAGAAACGTCTGTTTGCATTTTTAAAGCGTGACCAACAATGTACTTTGATACTCCAATAGTATACATTTTGATGTTGTCAATTTGATTCACGGCACTAGGATCGATTTGTGTATATCTTCCAGCGACTTCCCAGTTGCTTTTGAACAAATATCCTGCTTGTACATTAAGTCCTTTTCCCGTATAAAAATATTCATCTACGTCTCCATTGGATTCAAAAGAAACAACAGATCCTTTCGGAGCATTTTTATCAGCATATTCTGCCATCATTGAAAAACCTTTGTATTTGAACATCAAATCAGCCATTACGGTACTTAAGGTCCTAGTGGTTGATAAGAAAGATCCTTGATTAGCTCTTTGTCTTGCAGCGTTATCATGGTAATCATAAGTCACCGCTAAAGATAATTTAGGTTTCTGTTCTCTTTTTAAATCCGATCCAGAGTAATCTCCTTTTCCAGTAAAGTTACCCATCGGTAACCATTCCACACGACCCGTGTATTCAAAACCACCTCGGTTGCTCACCGTGATGTTTCTTCCTTCACCTTGTGACACAGCTATTTTTTCGATAAGTACTCCATTACCAACCTTATGCTTGTTGTGTAACTGTAAACCCATGTCACGATCAATGTTGTACTTTGAATTCAACAACGAACGATCAACAAATTGTAATTGTTGGGAAGAAATAACACGTTCTCTGTTACCAGGTAGTTTTGTTTGGCCTACCCATAAGGTTGTGTTTTTCGTGATTTTGTATTTTAAGGCGGCGTCCAAAATAATTCTTGCTGAGTTTTTAGTTTCAGGAATAGGGCTACCGTGATCTCTGTTTGATAATCCTAATTCAATTTTATATCCAAATTTTGGATTGAAAGCATAACCTCCAAATTTTAACCTTGCACGTCTTATTAAAAGATCAGTGCCAATTACTTGATCAGATATATCATCTTGTAATACAAGTTCGTTCACCATCAAACTTTGGAATCGGGTGCTAAATTTCATTGTAAAAGAAGAGTCTTTTGCCATTATGGAAATTCCTTTTCCAAATGTGCTTTCTACTTTGCTTTGGGCATTTACGGCACCTGTAATCGCTAAGATGCTTAAGCTAGTCAAAGCTATTTTTTTTAGGTAATTCATTTTTCTCATTTTCTTCTTGTTTAATTCTTTCTCTTATTTAAGTTGATGCAAAGTAAGAGCATAAACATGCAAGTCGTCTTAATTCAAATTTAAGTTTGTTTTAATTAATTTTACCAAAATGACATAAAAATAATGTACGCTTAACAAGGACTTAAGAATTCCTTAACATAAAGCTTGTACATTAGTGTCCAGCTAACAAAAAGAAGTGTTTATGAAAGTGTTACTAGTTGATGACGAGCCTGATATCATTGAGTTTTTAAGTTATAACTTAAAAAAAGAAGGTTTTGATGTTTTGACTGCAGTCAATGGCATGGATGCAATTAAGCTTGCTAAAAAAGAATTGCCAGATATCATTATTTTAGACATCATGATGCCTGTGTTAGATGGTGTGTCCACTTGTAGAAAAATGCGGGAAATACCGTCGTTAAAAAATAAGATTATCTTGTTTTTAACTGCGCGAGGTGAAGAGTATTCGGAAGTGGCAGGTTTTGACGCAGGAGCAGACGATTACATCACCAAACCAGTTAAAATTCGTGTGTTGATTGCAAGAATAAATTCCTTAAAAAACAGGATTTCGAAAGGAGAATATAATGATGATGTACAAGATTTAGAACTTGGAGAGTTTCGGATTTCAAAGGACGAAAGAATGGTGTATAAATCAGGACAAGGAATTCAATTACCTAAAAAAGAGTTTGAAATATTGATGTTGTTGTCCTCAAGGCCTGGAAAAATATT
>JBLIAZ010000183.1:0-4840 GCA_047631875.1 Saprospiraceae bacterium | reverse complement strand
AATAGGAGGATTGGCACTAAAGACATTGAAAAAACTAAACGGAGCTAAGTTAGGCTCGCCCTTTTCATTCATTGTCGATGCAAACGCTATAGGCCTAGGTCCAATAGCTCCCAACAAGTAGCCGTGTAATTCTCCAACAGAAATTTCTTTAGGATCAATAGTTTTCATCTAAAAATAATTTTGGACAAAGTTACTTTTTTGAAGTGGGTTAAACGATATTTGTTTTCAACAACTTGTAATCAGTAATTATAGTAGTTAATCCTTAGTAAAAAGTACTCAGTAACTAGGTGTTCCATCCCGAATCACTACTTTATCAGGACAGGCTCTTTTGACTTTTGACTTTATGGGGCTGACACCTAAAATCCCGATGCTCGGGACATGCTCTGAAACCTAATACCTTAACCCCTTAAACTGAGCGGAGCCGAAGTGGCCGAAAATAGTTTAGGAGTCCAAACTAAATCAGGTTCTCGACTTAGTCAATTGCATAGTTCTTAATTTAAACATTATTTTTAGGCCTTAAATTTTAATTGAATCATATTCTTATGAAAAAAATATACATACTTAGTATCCTTGCCTTTACAGTTTCCATTAACACCAACGCTCAAAATTTCAACTTCACGCCTACACAACATATAGACGAAGATGTGCAAGCTGAAAATTACTCTAGACATGAAATGGACATGATGACTAGAGACTTAAGTGGCATTCAGTTTAAATGGGAATTAATAAGTAATACATTCTTAAGTGAGTGGAGTTATTCATTATGTGACCAAGGAGGGTGTTATGTAGGAATTCCTCCATCAGGCACAATGTCTCCTATTACCGATGAACAAGCCGACAATGGAATGACTGGCTTTCTTATTTTAAACCTAACTGCATCTTACTATTACGGAGAAGGTGAGTTGGTGTTCTACATTTATGAAGCTGGGAATTACGCAAACGGAGATACCGCTACTATGTACTTAAACTGGGCAGATCCTTCTGCTACTGCAATTCAAGAAGACGTATTTGGAAATGTTGAGCTTTACCCAAATCCAGTTAATAATGAATTGGTATTGAACAACATTGAAAACATGTCTCATATTGAAATCATTGGTGCCACTGGACAAACGGTATTAACTGAAAACCTAAGTCAAAACATCCAAAACATTAACCTAACTGATTTGCCAAAAGGCATCTATATCGCTAAATTAATTCATGAGAATGGAGAGGTAAACACTCGAAGAATTTTCAAAAATTAATTTCACGACTCAGTAAAGATTTTGGGGGGATTTAATCTCCCCATTTTTTTTGTAAAAAATCTCAAACTCGTATTTCGCACGAAAATATCTGTGTGGCATAATGCGGGTTAAAAAGGAATTAAATCAACTACTGTTTTGCTTTTCGTTTAAAAAACAATACGTATTAAACAATCAAATATTTTTTCGTTTTTTTATTTGATTATTTTTTTTGAAATACATTGCCTACTTAAAAATAACATTAACTTTGCGTCCCTTTTAAAGGGGTAATTACATGCGGATGTGGTGGAATTGGTAGACACGCTAGACTTAGGATCTAGTGCCGCGAGGTGTGAGAGTTCGAGTCTCTCCATCCGTACAGCAAAATGGTATAAGTTATAAGGACAACAAACTACCTTATAGTTTATGCCATTTTTTATTAATCAGCTAATTTTTTTTATCATGAATATTACCCAAGAAAAGATTGACGATTTAAATGCAATCTTACGTGTAAAAGTAACTCCAGAAGATTATCAAAGCCAATATGCTGCTGCCTTAAAAAAACAGGGCAAGGAAGTAAATATCCCTGGCTTTAGACCTGGTCATGTACCAAGTGGTTTAATTAAGAAAAAATACGGTCCTACATTATTGGCTGAAGAATTAAACAAAATGTTGAGTGCTGCGGTACAAAAATATGTTGTTGACAATAAATTAGACATCCTAGGAAATCCATTACCAAAACACGATGATGAAAATCAAGGTGATTGGGCAAATCCAGGAGATTTTGAGTTCACTTACGAGTTAGGATTAGCTCCAGAATTCAAATTGTCTATTTCTAAAAAGAACAAATTTACCCTTCAAAAAATCAAAGCGGACCAAAAGCAGGTTGACACGCAAATAAACAACTTAGCCAAACGTTTTGGCAAAATGTCAAATGTTGATGTTGCTTCTAGTAAAGACATGGTGATAGGTGATTTCGTAGAGCTTGATGCGAATGGAATCATTGTTGAAGGTGGTGTTTTTAATACCTCTACAGTTTCTTTAGAGTTTTTAGATCACAAAAAAGCACAAGACCTTTTAGTAGGAAGTAAAGTTGGAGAAACTAAAAAAGTTGACCCAAGAGACTTATCTAAAGGTGATGCCGACTTGGCAGCTATGTTGAATGTAAAAAAGGATGCACTTGTTAACCTAAGTTCTCAATTTAACTTTAACATCAAAGAGATTAAACGTCTTGCTTCTGCCGAACTGAACGAAGAGCTTTTCGCTAAACTTTTTGGAAACGATACTGTTAAAACGGCAGAAGAGTTTGAAGCAAAAATCAGAGAAGACCTAGAAGGAAGATATAATCAAGATAGCCAACACTTATTGCGTAGAGATATTGCAAAAGCTATCATTGAAAAAACGGAATTCAAATTACCTGATACATTCTTGAAAAAATGGATCATTGCTTCTAACGAGAAGCCAATTTCGCCAGAACAAATGGAAACAGAGTACGATGGTTACGCTGAAGGTTTGAAATGGCAATTGATTCAAAACAGAATCATTAAAGAAAATGATTTGAAAGTTGAGCCTCAAGAAGCTGAAAATCATACAGCCAAGCTTATTGCAGATCAATTTGCGCAATATGGTATGCCTGCTCCAGAAGGAGAAGAAATGAAAAATCAAATTAGCCGTGTACTTGGTAATCAAGACGAAGTACGACGTATATATGACATGTTGTTTGAATCAAAAGTGATTGATCATGTAAAAACTTTGGTCAAAATAGACGAGAAGGAAATCTCCTTTGAAGAATTTTCTAAATTAGCTTCATGAATTTGATCTTAGTGAAAGCTAAAAACTGTTTTTAAGAAGTATTTGAACTAACAATAATAAGTAGATGGACGTAAACGAATTTAGAAAATACGCTACTAAGCACAAAGGCATTAGTAGTATGCATGTAGATAGTTACATAGAATCTTCTATGACTCCATACATTATCGAAGAGCGTTCATTGAACGTTGCTCAAATGGATGTATTCTCACGATTGATGATGGACCGTATTATCTTTTTAGGTACGGGTATCGACGATCATGTTGCCAATATTATTCAAGCTCAATTATTGTTTTTAGAGTCTGTTGATCCTAAAAAAGATATTCAAATTTACTTAAACTCTCCTGGAGGATCTGTGTATGCAGGTTTAGGTATCTATGACACCATGCAATACATTAACCCTGACGTAGCTACTATCTGTACAGGTATGGCTGCAAGCATGGGAGCGGTGTTGTTGTGTGCAGGAGCTGAAGGAAAACGTACGGCATTGAAACATTCACGTGTGATGATTCACCAACCATTGGGTGGTGCACAAGGTCAAGCATCTGATATTGAAATTACAGCGCGCGAAATAGGGAAATTGAAAAAGGAACTTTACGATATCATTGCTTATCATTCGAAACAAACGTATGACAAAGTTGAAAATGATAGTGATAGAGATTACTGGATGACTTCTGAAGAAGCCAAAGCTTATGGTATGATTGATGAAGTACTCGTAAAAAACGTTAGTAAGGCTCAATAATAATATTCGGTCATTTACAAAAAAGACTGTCTAGAAAGTAACATGTCCTGTGATTTTTTCAGGATTGAAAAGATTAGAAAACTGAAATTCAGTTACATTCTAATGCACACACAACAACATTTGTGGGTTTTCAATACTTTATAGACAGTCTTTTTTTATTAATTTGCAGTTATGGAAAAGGGTGAAATAAAGTGTTCCTTTTGTGGGAGATCAAAAAGTGAAGTAAATGTGCTTATCGCAGGTATTTCTGGACATATTTGCGACAATTGTATTACACAAGCTACTGGTATTGTCAAAGAAGAACTAGTCATGAAGTCGAATGACGAATTGAGTACTGAGCTTGAACTAAAGAAACCACAAGAAATAAAAGAATTTATTGATGACTATGTTATTGGTCAAGACCAAGCAAAACGGGTGTTGAGTGTAGCTGTTTACAACCACTACAAGCGTCTTTTGCAGCAGTCTGATGATGATGATATAGAAATCGAAAAATCAAACATCATCCTTGTTGGAGAAACAGGAACTGGTAAGACTTTGCTAGCAAAAACCATTGCGCGTATGCTTGACGTTCCTTTTTGTATTGCCGATGCTACCATACTTACCGAAGCGGGTTATGTGGGTGAAGATGTAGAGAGTATTCTTTCTCGCTTATTGCAATCTGCAGATTACGATGTAAAAAAAGCAGAACGAGGAATTGTATTTATTGATGAAATAGATAAAATTGCGCGTAAAAGCGACAACGCATCTATCACACGTGATGTGTCTGGAGAAGGTGTTCAGCAGGCATTACTAAAATTATTGGAAGGTGCTGTTGTGAGTGTCCCACCGCAAGGAGGAAGAAAACACCCAGAGCAAAAACTGATTCAAATAAATACACGTAACATCTTGTTTGTTTGTGGTGGCGCATTTGCCGACATCAAAAACATTATTCAACGACGTGTTAAGACTAGCGCAATAGGGTATAGCTCTAGCAGCGAAAACCAGCAGATTGACGACAATAACATGTTGCAATATATTTCTCCACAAGATTTAAAAAGCTTTGGATTGATTCCTGAGCTAATTGGACGTTTCC
>JBLIAZ010000182.1:0-4867 GCA_047631875.1 Saprospiraceae bacterium | reverse complement strand
CCTGTGTTTTATTACAAGATTGATTTTTGATAAGCTTTGTCGTTACTGAAAACATTGGCAGGTAGATTATAGCTACCTTTTGCCCAAATCATAAGATTTGCTACAATCTACCTGCCGTTGCTTTATTCTATAATTAACTTTTCAGTTGAGGTACTTGTTTTTACAAAGTATAAACCTGCCTCAAGATGATCAATACTTAACACAGTTTTGTTTTGACTTAATGTAGCGCTCATTACAATTCCACCTTGAATAGCAAATCTCATCCACTGGAAGACTTAGGTCTTTACGTCACCAGACTTGAACTTAGTTGTGCTGCTCACGGACAATCAGTAAACTTTAATCTAAAGAAGAACCCCATTCACTCATTAGGGCTCAGCAAGATTACGTTAGTTTTTCACAGCCGTCAACTTGTCGTTCAGCACAAGATATTCTAACAAAACACACCAATTAAACCCTTCGCAAACTGAGTACCCGCTAAACCTATCACTTTGAACATATTTTTTAAAAATCCAATAAGGCATGCTGTACATTGCTGAGGTAAAACCCATCCTGGAATTTGAAAATTCATTAATCAAGCTTGAATTAATTAAAACTTCACTTTGACAACCCAAGCGCCTCAAACAAAGACTATAAGTTAGTTTGTCCATTCTTGTTGTTGCATCTGTTAATTTTACATTTAAGTCCTCGATCACTAATTCCCAAATGTCTCCAAAATATTTTTTCCCGCCTGACTCCATGAGTCTTGTAAGGTGGTAAAAAAGAATTGGTGGCAGTTGATAACCCATTGAAATTAAATACGGCGTCTTTATGTAGGACCTGTCAATAACCATCTCTTTTATCAAGTTTATCGTGGCACTGTCATATCTATTAATTGGAAGCTCATGCATAAAGGAAAGCATGATAAAATTAGTCATGCTACAAAACTCAACATGCTGCCTTATTCCACTTGAATAGAATTCTAAATAGACGTCTTTTCGCGATCTGTACTTTTTTGGAGCAACTTTCAACTCTAAACCATTATTGAGGTTTGTGTGATAAGCCATCAATATTTTTATACTGTCCAGCAAGGCAGAATCTTTGGGCATGCTTGAGTACACCAAAGAAGTACAATCCAAATCGTCGGATGGCATCATGCGGTTTGTCATCCATTTTGGAAATTTGCTATTCGGCAGTGGAACCGGCTCAGGGTGTGATTGCCATGAATTATAAGTTATCCCTCCGTTCATGTTTTTATAACGCCAATAATTTGATCGAATTCTATTAATCATGCTATCCAACATGGCTTCACTCTTTTCATCAAAATCACTGTTTAACTTACAATACGCTAAACTAAGGGCTACATTCGCTGAAGCAACTACGAGATCATCATCACGGGTTTTATTCACATCACGAGTATAGGTATAGGCTCGAAACAATCCATCTTTGAAAAATACATGATTTTTACATTGTAACGAATCAATTTTGTTTATTACGTATGATTTATTGTAAACGGCACTCGAGTCATTTTTGCTCCATGAGCACAACGAAAGCAACAGTAATAAAAATATTGCTAAATATTTATGAGGCATATTAGCTCGTTTCATGCTGAATATTATTCACACTAGGATTTCAACAAAAATCCTCAAGCACAGTGCGTTGGTGTCAATTTTATTTGAACAAAGATATGCAACCACAACATGAAAACATTAACAACCACAACAATAATTTCTTTGATACAAGCGGTTCCGTAACTGCGAATTCCCACACAAAAGTGAGCGAGATTAAATTGTTAAATCCATTAAATGGGCGTCGGCCGCTTCGATTTGTTTGCCCATTTTGTTTTGAATGACTTTAAAATGATGCTCTTCTTCCTCATTCACAAAAGTTATAGCTTCTCCAGGGGATTCAGCCCTACCCGTTCGTCCTATTCTGTGAATGTAATCCTTAGGTGAACGAGGTAATTCATAATTAATGACAAAAGGTAAAAACTCAATATCAATTCCTCTTGACAATAAGTCCGTTGCCACCAATACTCTTAATTTTTTGTTTTTGAATTTCACCAAAGCATCCGTCCTCGCTCCTTGACTTTTTTTACCGTGAATAGCCATGGCGTCAATGCCATTTTTTACCAACTTTTTTACCACGCTGTCAGCCTTGAATGAGGAAGAAGTAAACACCAACACTTGCTGCATGTCGTTTTTCTTAATCAAGTAACGAAGTAAAGGCCCCTTTTTTTCATCCTCTACCCAGTACGCATTTTGGTTTATCAGGTCTAAATTTTCATCTCGAGGTTTAATTTTAACAATGATTGGCTTGTTCAGCACCACTTGATGAATGCTTTTTACATCGTCACTTAAAGTAGCTGAAAACAACGCATTCTGTCTTTTTACTGGAAGCAGTTTGAGTATTTCATCCATTTCGTCTTTGAATCCCAAACTCAACATTTTATCTGCTTCGTCAATTATCAACATTTTAACTTTTCCCAAGCCCAATGCTTTTGAATTGTGCAAATCCAGTAATCTTCCTGGTGTGGCAATCAATATATTCACTCCATACAGGCTTTTCATTTGAGGATTAATTGAAACTCCTCCAAACACTGCCTTAACCACAAATGGATTTTTTAAGGCTCGATTAAACGTTTTAAACACCTCCTCCACTTGAACCGCAAGCTCCCTTGTTGGCACAAGCACCAATGCATCCAACTCCCTGGTTTTGTCCTTTGAAGGACTGCCCAGGTTCATTAACACAGGTAATGCAAAAGCCAAAGTTTTACCTGAGCCTGTTTGAGCAATCCCAAGCAGGTCCTTGCCTTTTAAAATAGCAGGCATGGCTTGCAGTTGAATTGGATATGGTTTTTCGTATCCCTCCGACTTCAACGCTTTTAATAAAATTTCTGATAACCCTGTTTTTGAAAATGGCATAAATGCAAAACTAACGCTTTTTCGATTACCGCTTTATTAGTTTGACCCATTGTTTGTTTTCATTTGAACTTACTTCCACAAAATAAATACCTGCTTGAGCCGTCAACTCAAAAGAATGTCGGCTTTTTGCAACAGCATTTACTTGATACACAACCTTACCTTCTATGGAATACAATTATAAAAAGACTGGAATAAGCTTTACTTATCTTCTTTTATGGACGAAATTAAATACTAAGCCTACTTGATGCATGCTTAACTTTTTAGAAGACTGGTCAAGCATTGATCTTGTTTGACCGTACGAGTAAGAAACCCTCATCACCTCATTGTCATATCCAAAACTAAACAAGTATTCGTTGTTGAAAGAGTAACTCGTTCCCAAAAACAGACGACTTATTTCGACCACATTTGACAACCAAACTTTGTCATACCCTCCCACTTTTATAAAGTGAAGTGATGGAGATAAAATTAAGAAATCCAAGTTTTTCACTGGCACAAGACTTCCGCCAACGTGGGCAGTCAATTTCCTTGGTACGTATATAGTTTCACTCAATCCATTAAAGTTATAATTTGCATTCAATAAGTGATCATAAGCAAACCCTACAAACAGTTTTGAAGTATTTAGCAACAAACCAAAACCTAAATTGCTGTACGAGGAAGACGACGACGAAAGTTGATCGTCATTGCTCTTTAATTGCACGTCAAGCGCTCCAGTACGTGCGTCAATTAACATATCAGATTTTATTTGATTCCATGCTACGCTTTTTTGAAAATACCCGTACTTGACTGAAGGCTCAATGGTTGTCGTTCCAAACAAAGTTAATTTTGGGGAATAAATTAATTCAGCTCCTTTAGTTGCAAATTTATTATGACCTAACACATCACTTGTTAAAATCACACCAACTCCACCATGTAAAGATTTTACATAGGTATCTAATGACAAGCTGTGTGTGTTGTAATTATCATTCAATTCAGGCCATTGATAATTGTAGTTGTAATTTAACCGTAACCCTTTACCATTACCTGCAAATGATGGGTTAATTCCTAAAGCCATGCCATTTGGTATCACAAAAAATGGATCTTTTTCATTTTGAAATTTCAACTCATTTTTATCGTACTTTTCAAACTTACTTCTTGCTTTTTTAATCCGTGGTGTACTTAATAGCTCATTTACCGAACTAGTTTCTAACCCTATTTCAATGTGATTGTATCGAGAGTTTTTAGCCAAAAACTTTTTAAGTTTTGTACTGTTATTAGTATTAGCTGAGGAGGTATTAGCTGAGGAAGCAACATTTCTATTACCCGAAACTTGCTGTATTGAAGTACTGTTCACATTAGCACTTCCACCGGTTTGAGATACATTGCTCACTTGGCCACCAGAAATCATCGCTGAGGAACTCACCACAGCACCGGCATCATTCCCGGAAACAAACTTACCCGTATTTATAACTGAAGCTGCATCAGAACCTTCATCAACTGTAAGGTTAGAAGACTCCGAATTAAAATCATCTTTATCCGTACGACTACCCTCTTGACTAGTCTCCTGTGGTTTTTCAACCTCAGCGCTAGCTGTCCTTTTGTCTTGTCCGTCATTTATTTTCTGAAACAAACCAAAGCTCAGTCCAGTACCAACTAACAGCATCAACAATCCTGCTTTCCACCTTCCAAACAATGCAGACTTTCCTGTTTTTTCATTTACAAGTAACTCATCTGCTCTGTCGTAAACAAATTCTTCCTGAGGCAAATAAGATTTCCCCCACGCATCAAAATCAACCTTAAATTCAGGATTGGCTTCAATGAATTGATTCAGCTCAGTTTGTTCTGAACTTGTTAACCCACCTTCAAAATAGTCGAATAATTTTTCTTCTATGTTGTTCTTGCTTATCATTCTTAATTTTTTCTTCTTACTTATTGTATTCTTACTCTGCTTTATTACTTATGTCCTTATGCCTATTTCCTATTTCCTATTT
>JBLIAZ010000181.1:0-4899 GCA_047631875.1 Saprospiraceae bacterium | reverse complement strand
CTCCATACTGGATATTATGAAAGGTTATGCTGATTTAAGCAGGCGAGCTGTGCATTACACTTTACAAGGGATGTCATTTAGGGAATACCTGTATTTCGAAACAGGAACAGCATACGATATTTATGACATAGCAACTCTTGTGAAAAATGGGTTTAAAGAAGAAGTAGAAAGTCCTTTGTACCACTTTAACAGGTATTTGAACAAAGGATATTATCCTTTTTATAAAGAACCAGATTTTGAATTAAGGTTACTAAGTGTAGTGAATACCATTTTGGAAGTAGACTTGATTCAATATTTGGACTTGCGCCCTTCGACCACAGCAAAGCTCAAAAAACTGCTGCAAATAATATCGGAAAGCGTTCCGTTTAAACCTAATTTGACAAAAATTGCTGAACTGACTGGTATTTCAAGGTCGTTGTTGTTGGACTACATAAAATATTTGGAAAGAGCTGGATTAATTAGTTTGTTGAATACTTCAACTAAAGGAATTCAGGCTTTGGGTAAGCCTGAAAAAATATACCTGAACAACACCAACTTAAATTATGCACTAGGGGGGCAACTGAATACTAATTTAGGTAACGTTCGAGAAACGTTTTTTATGTCACAACTTGCAATGCAAACCGAGGTTACTATTCCCGAAAAAGGAGACTTTTTAGTCAGTAATTACTGCTTCGAAGTAGGAGGAAGGAGTAAAACAAAAAAACAAATTCAAGGAGTAGAAAATGCCTTTGTGGTCAAAGATGACATTGAGTTCTCTCAAGGAAATATCATTCCGCTGTGGCATTTTGGATTTTTGTATTAAACCCCTTCAGTGAGTCCGCTCATGCGCCATTTGTCATTTTCTTTGACAAATTTAACTTGAGCAACATAGTGTATTTTGAAGGATTTTGTAGCGAGTAAAGTAATGCCGAGCAGGTGTGAAATTAGAGAACGTATAACACCTCCGTGAACGACTAAGGCAATTTTTTTATCGTTTGTTTGTTCAACTTCTTTAAAAAACTCAACTACTCTTTTTTGTTGCAGTTCAAAACTTTCTCCGTTTTCCAGGACTGTATTTGGATGGTGAAAAATCCAGTTGCTGTTTTCAGGAACATTAATTTCTTCCCAAGTTAGGCCTTCCCAGAGTCCATAGTTCAATTCCTTCAGCCTGTCGTCTGTTTCGTAATTGTCAAAAAGGACATCAGTTAATTTAGTACAACGTTGCAATGGGCTGGAATAAACTTTGTCTGGAGCGTAATTTTTCAGTTTTGCTTTTAACTCGCTTGCCTCTTTTTGAAAATTATCAGAAACGTCTACGTCCAAATTACCGTAGCAAAACCCTCTAGGATGAGCTACACTGCTGTGTCGTATTAATAATATTTCTTGTTGAATGTTCAAAATATCAGTGGTTTTTAACCTATTAATTCAGTTGCTAATTCATTAAAATCAACTCCTTCAAAGTTTCCACTACTCATCAAAAGTAAGTTTTGATTCTCCCAGTTTTTGCTTTTTAAAGCTGTTATAAGTTCTTGCGATGAGGTAAAGACTTTCAAATCATCTCGTCCAAAGGCCCGATGTACCTGTTCACTAGTAATGTCGGGAAGTTTTTTATGCGCTAGTGCTTTTGGGCTAAAAAACACATAAGCAGTGTCTGGCGCATCCATGCACCCCTCGTACTGTTTCAAAAAATCTTCATTTAAACTACTAAAAGTATGGAGCTCCATACAAGCAACTAAACTCCTATTTTCAAACTGTTCTTTCATCGCGTTGGAAGTCGCTTTCAACTTGGATGGTGAGTGTGCAAAATCTTTGTAAACAGCTGAAGTAGTATTCTCCCTTACTAGTTCCAAGCGTTTTGACGCTCCAGTGAAGTTGGCAATAGCGTTATAAAAGTCATGTTTGTCAATGCCCAAATCTGAACATACATTCAATGCCGCGTTTAAGTTTTGAAGGTTATGACCTCCAAAAACACTGATTGGGTATTCATTGCCTTCGTCTAACAAGGTAGTTTTTCCGTTTATGATTTTATGCTCATGTCCACCATATGGAATAGAAGTTCCATCGAATTTTTCGCCAATTGATTTTACCTCACTGTCGGATTCACAATAAATCAACTTCCCTCCATCTTCAATTAAATCTGTGAATATTTGAAATTGGTCAGCGTAGTTGTCAAAAGTTGGAAATACGTTGATGTGGTCCCAAGCGATACCACTGATTACAGCTGTGTGTGGCTTGTATAAATGAAACTTTGGTCTACGGTCAATTGGGCTGCTCAAGTACTCGTCACCTTCTAAAATAATGATTGGAGCATCGTGGCTTAACTTGACCATGCATTCAAATCCTTCCAGTTGAGCACCAACCATGTAATCGTATTGAAAATCAAGCTCATTCAGTACATGTAAAATCATGGCGGTGATGCTAGTTTTTCCATGACTTCCACCAATCACTATTCTTTTTTTGTCCTTGCTTTGGTTAAAAATATACTCAGGATAAGAGTAAATGTTCAGTCCTAATTCTTGAGCTTTTAGCAATTCAGGATTGTCTTCTCTTGCATGCATTCCTAGGATTACGGCGTCCAAATCAGAAGTGATGTTGTTGGCGTTCCATCCTATGTTATCAGGCAGTAAACCGTATTTTTTTAACCTTCCTTTTGATGGTTCAAAAATTTCGTCGTCTGATCCTGTAACTTGATACCCTTTTAAATGTAGTGCAATTGCCATGTTGTGCATGGCGCTTCCCCCTGTGGCTATTAAATGTATTTTCATGTTATGCTGTATTTTATTCCGACCAATATTGAACATTCAAAGTGATGTTCTTGTCAGTATTTAAATCAAAGGTGCATTTCTCATATGTAGGCGCACTGAGAAACCCAGGTTTCACATTGTTCGAAAAACCAAAACCTTCTTGCGGAAGTCCCCAAAAAGAATAATCCATTTTTTTATTGTTGTTTTCGTCGTCTAAAAAAGTAATTGCATATCGTCCACTATCAATGCTGTCCAGGGTAAAAGTGACAATGCCATTTACAGCAGTGCTCTTTAGCGCATGAAAGTTTTTCCAAGGATTATCAGTGTATTGATTCTTATTGTTATACAGAGCAAGAGCAATTTGACCATTGCTGTTTTTAAAGCCTTTTACTTGTATTGTAATCGTGTGTTTTTCAACTGTGGTTTCAGTTTTCGTCTCGATTTCGGTTTCAATCTCAGATTCAAGAAAACTCATGCTTGTCAAAAGAAACGTCAAAATTAACGCTGTTGCGGCAACTTTTTTAATCATAATTCAGAAAATTGAAAACTGTTGTTTAGCACAATTCCTCGTTCGGTACGTTTCAAATTACAACACTCCTTGTAGGCGTCATGTTGTAAAAATAAAACATAGTCTTTGTTGTAAGCCTCTTTTAGAAATTTTTCTTTTTCCGTCATGGTTACCAATGGACGGGTATCATAACTCATTACGTATGGGAGCGGAATGTGAGTAGTTGTAGGGATTAAATCTGCGGTGAACACAATGGTTTTACCGTTATGATTAATGTGTGGTAATAACTGACTTTCTGTGTGCCCATGAACTAGTAAAAATGATATGTCTGGACCAAACTCATTACCTGTTTTGATGAAGTTTAAATGTCCAAGTTCCTCTATAGGTAACATGTTTTCACTTAAAAATGAAGCTCGTTCTCTTGGGTTAGGTTTAGTTGCCCAATTCCAATGGTCTTCGTTGCTCCAATACTTTGCGTTTTTAAAAGCTAACTCAAGTTTTGAAGTTGTAGGGTTCCTAACGACACTTCCTCCGACATGATCAAAATGAAGATGGGTTAGTATAACATCTGTGATGTCATCAGGAGAAAACCCGAGTTTATTTAATGAACTGTTTAAGGTGTTGTCACCATGTAAATGAAAATGCCCGAAAAACTTATCACTTTGTTTATCTCCTAAGCCAGTATCAATTAAAATCAACCGATCACCGTCTTCAATGAGCATGCTTCTCATTGCAAATGGACACATGTTGTTACTGTCTGAAGGATTGCTTTTATGCCACATCGACTTAGGCACTACACCAAACATGGCTCCTCCGTCTAGTTTAAAATATCCAGTGTCAATTGCGTAAATGTTCATCCTCTTAATCCTTTGTTTAAAGATATAGTAAAAGGTGAAGTAAGCGACGGTTATTTTAGAACTTAATAATTCGTTGAACGGAATTAAAAAAGGCTAATCAAATAAATTGACTAGCCTTTTCCTTTTAAGGTTTTAAAATATTTTATTTAACTATTAATTTTTTTGTAAACAAGTGCTGGTCACTAGATCCGGTTATTATATACAAGCCTTTTTGAAGTTTTTCTCTTGTATCAATAGCAGTAATAGTGCTTCCGTTTTCGGCTATGATGATTACTTTTGAATATACTTCTTGCCCCATTTGATTATACAAAATAACTAAAACTTGTTTTTCATTTTCCTCGTTTTCAACGCTTAAGTAAAACGAAGAACCGGTCATCGGGTTTGGAAAGACTGTAGCCTTAACAAAACCATTGTCACTGTGAGTGTTTTCCTCAGATAAGTTGATCGTAATAATAGACGAAACGGTTTCAGTACCATCATAGTCAGTTTGTCTTAGGCGATAATAATTATTGCCTTTATAAGGAGCGTTGTCAACAGCTGAATAGCTCAATGGAATAAAACTATTTCCTGCTCCAGGAACTATCGCTATTACTTTAAAATTCTTTCCGTCTGTGCCTTTTTCCAAAGTAAAGTAATCGTTATCAATTTCAGATGCAGTTATCCAGTCCAGTCTTACGTTGCCGTTCTCAGGAGAAGCTGTAAATGTTAAAAGCTCTATAGGTAAAGGACTACCATCCATTTGTACTCCAAATGGACTAAATCCGGTAGTTAAGCCTGTTCTGCTGTACAAACTGCCCCCTTCAGAGGTAGC
>JBLIAZ010000180.1:0-5017 GCA_047631875.1 Saprospiraceae bacterium | reverse complement strand
CAACTGATACAATTTTGTCTTTTGATCGTGAATTTGGATTAAAAGGAAAACGAGTGAAGTCCTTGTTGGTCGACGCTAAAAATAAAATTTGGATTGGAACAAGAAACGGCTTAGGCTGTTTAAGTTTTAACGGTTTCAATTCAAGTACAAAAACGCATGCTACTTCAAATTATAAACTACAATGGTACCAAGAAGAGAATGGCTTATCTAATGACAGAATCAGATGTTTATATGAGGATCGGTCAAAAGCATTGTGGATCGGAACTTATTTTGGTGGGCTAAGCAAGTTTTTTAATAACTCTTTTAAGTTGTATACCAAAGAGGATGGTATCACCACGAATGCGGTAAATACTGTTCAGTATCACCCTGCGGATTCAGCACTTTGGGTTGGTACGCATGGAGGAGGACTTAAAGTTTTTGCAGATACTGAATGGGATCTTACCGCTGATAAAGGGTTAAGTAACAACACCATTACTTGTTTCAAACTGTACAAAACA
Source organism: Saprospiraceae bacterium (assembly GCA_047631875.1). Lineage (GTDB taxonomy): Bacteria > Bacteroidota > Bacteroidia > Flavobacteriales_C > JBLIAZ01. The sequence continues at coordinate 4,520 of JBLIAZ010000180.1, read as the reverse complement.
GGGGAAGCATTGGTAGGAACTGAGGAAGGTTTGAATTTGATTATTGATAAACAGGTTGTTCGCGTCTGGGATGACTATGATTCATTCTTTGAAGGGAAAAAAATTACACATCTTGCTGCTACCGATTCTCATGCTTTATTGCTAACAGACAAGCATAAGCTAATTGCGCTAAAAACGATAAGCGGATTTTCTTACGATGAACAAATCACAAAAAAACTAGTTGAATTACTCGGGCAAGATGTTTTCGCTGTGTCTAAAGCAGGGAATCAGTTTTGGGTTTCCAACAACGATCACTTGCACAGTTTTAAAATTTCACAAAATGAAATTCAGGATTTTAGGTCCTGGGAAATAAAAAATTCAGACGGTATTGCCGGGAATAAAAAAACGAAGTTAGGTTACACATCTGACGACCACCTTTATGTGATAAGGGATGGGAGAGTTGAGTGGTTTGATACCTTGCACAAGTATCATGATATTAAATTTTTAATTGAAGGAACACTCAATGATAAGGTTTCTTCTTTCTGGATTGGAGTGAACAAGGGGGTGGTAAATATTACAATGCAAGGTGTTAAAATCTTGTCTCGGAAAAAATATACCATTGACGAGGGGTTCATGGGCGTTCAATCTTTTAAAAACTCAGCGGGTAAAAACTTTGACGGATCAATTTATATAGGAACAGTAAAAGGGTTATTGAAAATTGAACCCGAAGCTTATCAAGGAGTTAAGCGAAATTTAAAAGTGAGTTTACAGGGGATGTTGTTCGAGGGAGATCAGGTGGATTTGAGTCCATTTACAACAGGTTCTAAGGACGGTATTCCAATTGGGTTACAATTGCCATACAACATGGACAATATTACCTTTCAGGTGAGTGCAATACACCTGAAGAACCCCAAAGAGGTCAAATACAAGTACATGTTAAAGGGGTGGGATAAGGAATTTCGAATTAAAACAGCCCAGGAGTCTAAAGGCGAGGGGAATATTTTTCATGTAGACTACGACCACATTGCCGCAGGTCATTATGAATTCATTGCTTATGCCAAAACACCCTGTGGCGAATGGAGTAAAAACCCCTTGGTTGTTTCTCTTGAAATAACTCCAGTGTGGTGGAAAAATGCAATTTACATTACGACTGTAGTTTTATTGAGTATCGGATTACTAGTTTTTGTAATCATTTCCAGGACCCGACGTCTAATAAGAGAAAAGGAAAAATTGGAAGAGTTAGTCGTTCATAGGACCAAAGATTTGCACTCAGAAAAACAAAAATCAGATGATTTATTGTTGAACATATTACCTGTGGAAATTGCCGCTGAGTTAAAGCAATTTGGATCAGCTAAAACAAAAAGTCATGTATCAGCATCGGTATTGTTTACTGATTTTGAAGGGTTTACTCATTTGTCAATGGAGCTCACAGCGGAGGAGTTGGTTCAGAGGTTGGACGAGATTTTTGTAGAATTTGATGATGTGATTGAAAGAAATAGGTTGGAAAAAATAAAAACAATTGGTGACGCATACATGTGTGCCTCAGGAGTCCCAGAAAGTAACCCACACCAAGAAATAAATATCGTGATTGCAGGACTTCAACTCTTAGAAGTGATGAATAGGTTCAATCAAAAACAAGTGGCTTCCAATAAACCTGAATGGAACGTTAGGGTGGGAATCCACACTGGAGAATTGATAGCTGGAGTAGTGGGGAAAAAGAAATTTGCTTATGATGTTTGGGGTGATACTGTCAACATTGCTAGCAGAATGGAGAGTAGCGGGGAAGTTGGAAAGGTGAACGTATCCGAAAGTACTTATGAGATAGTTAAGTCTTACTTTGATTTTGAAAAAAGAGGGAAAGTAGCTGCCAAAAATAAAGGTGAATTGGACATGTATTTTATTTCAGGAATCAAGGAGGATTATCAAAAAGACAATTTATTTACTCCCAGCGAAAAGCTTTACTTGTAGTTAATAAGGTTCTAAAACCTGTGTGCGATAGAGAATTTTCTTCTGAACATCCTCTCCTATTCACCTTTGCTCAATGCGCCAGACCAGAATTCTTTAAAGTCCATCCAGTTTCTGACTGTCAAACTTCAAAAAGAGAAACAACAACACTGTAAATGACAGAAGCGATGACCCACCATAGCTAAAAAAAGGAAGGGGTATTCCTATTATTTTCTGCATCTGTTGTTGCCCAAAACACAGATAGTGTTTTAGTTCAAATAATCGACACTGATTCAATTCATTCCGCAAGCCTATACGGAACTTCCGAAACAAAAGTCAGCAATAAAAAAAGGAATGAACTTCACCTTGACCTCCTTGGAAAAGCTATTGTTTATGGAATTGCCTATGATCGAATATTAATAAGTAAAAAAATTGAATGGCATTTAAACATCGGTTTTACCCCTCCTCCAATTTCAAGCTATGGTTCGGGAAGGTATCGCAACAGCAGATTCTTATGGGAACATGAGTACTTACGCAAGAACTTCTTCTTTTAAGGTTAATCCCGTGTTTGGTATTGTGGCCACTCATGCGATATTGCAAAGTTCCGAATGGTCCATTAACACCACAAATATTATTGCTGCTGGTTTGGTTATCGGTATGTCTGTTCCTCTAAATGACAATTGGGATCTGTTAATAAAATACACTCCCAGTGTTATACATGAAAATAACAAAAGGGAAAATCTTGAAGAGCCATACGAAACTACTTACTCAAAAGGATCTCTAATATGGCCCTACTGGGGAGGAGTAACTTTTGCCTATTATTCTTTTCAAAAGCTATAACCTAAATTGATTCCACCCCAGTAAAAGTAGATTCCATCTTCAGAGAAATCTGAATTAACAACTGTACTTTGATACACTTGAACATCCCATCTTTTATTGAATTTGTAGTCAATACCAAGAGATAGCATTCCAGCAACACCCTCATTGTATGTTCCTAAACCTTGGCCGGTGACTGAAACAATAGTGAATGGATTGACATAAAATTTGTTCGTTTTTGCAGATATACCGAAGTTCCACAGTATGTTTTCCCATCGTTCTCTCCTATGAGGAAAGTACATTGTACCGCACCTTACATTAATATCAAATTTATTTCGGTATAAGTTCCTTTCATAGACCAATCCTCCAATGTAGCATATTCCAGTTATTTCTAACCTGAAAGTATTTCTATTAAGTCTATCATTTAATTGGTCTTTTAATGAATCTTCCTTGTTTTGGACTGTGGTCGATTCTTTAGATTTTATGTCTTTTAAATATTTGTCGGCAGAATCAAGGTTGTCCATAAACAATGCGTCGTTATCGCCCCAGTAATCCTTTGAGAGACTTTCTTTCTTGTCTATACCAAACCATTCTAGCAATGGTAATATTACCTTGAATTCCATTATACCTGTTGCTATCAAATTCAATATTACTTACAACTAGGAGAATTCCGGTGTTAATTAGATAAGTGTGATTGTTTCGATTAAACATAAAGCCTCCTCCGAAGGTCGACCCAAAACCAAACTAGCTGTTTATAGGGTATAGTGAAATTAATAACCCTCCGTCAAAAAACCATTTATCATGAACGAAACGTCGAAGTTTAAAAGGGATCGAGAGATCTGAAAAATGTGAGTACCCATCGTTTTTAATTTTTAAATGGTAATTGAATGTGAGCTCAGCAAGAAATTCGTGTTTGTCATCAGAGATTATAGTTTTTCTAAAAGTAATGCCAGGAGCGTATAAAGTTGCGGCAAGATTAGATGAATAACTCTTTAAGTTAAAACCAACTTCATCAACTATATTGATTTTAGAATATGAGTTTCCTGCAAAAAGAAACAAGAATGCAATTAAAGTAATTTTATGCATGCTTAAACCCCAAATAGCTCTTCGATTTCGCGGGCTTTGGCAAAGAGAATTTCGTTTTCAAGTTCATGGTGAATGTCCATGTCGTCGTCAAACTCTTTCAATTTGAAATACAAGGAATGCGTCACTGGTGATGCTCCTTGATCAGGCGTAAAGTTGTTGGTGATGTTTTTAATTTGCTCGAACTGAGTATGAGAATCGTCGTGCTCGTTTTCCATCATTTCAATCGGCTTTGGTAAACTGCCAAAACTAGCAGGTTCAAAGGATTCCTTGTCTTTTATTTGACCTAACTTTTTAAAGTAAGGAAATAAAATTTCCTCTTCCTTGATCAAGTGTCTCGCTAAATCACTAGTAAAATGCGAGTACAATTCATTAATTTTTTGAGCTGTAACGTTTTCAGGTTCTTGAGCAATCAACTTGTCAATTAACTGATGAATCAGAGGATAGTTAGCTTTTAAGTAAGCATGGTGTGTGTTTAAGACATGATCCACCAAATCGTCTAAATTCCAAGCTTTTAATGAAGATATGTAATTCGCATTTTTATCCATCGTGTCCAAATTTAACCAAATTCTTTTGAAGGCTCTTATTTTAACTTGTGAATCTGCTCAAAGCTTAAAACTATTTGGTTTGAGTACAAGTTGTGTTACCCGAATCTCTTCCATAATTCATACATTACAATCCCTCCACATACACCCACA
>JBLIAZ010000179.1:0-5025 GCA_047631875.1 Saprospiraceae bacterium | reverse complement strand
CCTACAATTCCAATTAATTCCTCGTCTAAAGCGATTGGAATAGGGGAGTTAGCACAAATTGATTTCATAGCTTTCCACTTTCCTGCTTTGATAGGCTGTTCAATAGAGTGAATATCAAACTCACTAAGCCTTTCCAGTTTGTTCATTGCTTCCTTAATGGAAAAGGCTCCGTTAGCGTCTAATCGGATGTTCAATTTATTTTTAGGATACTTGGCTCTCACTTTTCGCAACAAAGTAATTTCGTCTTCAAAATCAAGAGAGCCAATTTTTATTTTGATGCAATCATAGCCATCATTTAGTTTGGCTTCTATCTGCTGTTCCATGAAATTAATGTCTCCCATCCACACCAAACCGTTAATTTCTACGCTTGTTTGTCCTTCAGTAAATCTGGAAGGGAACAACTTGCGCGTACCTCCTTGTTCCAAATCTTTTAAAGCCATTTCTAGCCCAAAATAAATACTGGGATAATCCATTAAACGGTCAAACATCCAAGCTTTGTAGTTGTTGATGTCTTTACAAATATCTCGCAATAAACTTTCGTAGTCTTCCCTTGGGTCAATACTTAGTCCCCACAAAGGACTACACTCTCCAATTCCTAATGCACCAGGGTAGTTGACGAATTCTACGTGCAATATGAAGCACTCTTTTTGATGCATTACCCCTCGTGAAGTTCCTGCGGCTTGCTTAAAATTTAGGACGTGTTTTTTACAGTATGCTTTTAGTTTTCTGTTAGGTAGGTGCAAGTTAAATACCGGCATACTAAAAGCTTTTAATCATGATAGCCATTAAAACCAAAGAAAGTAAAAACGTGGTCAATGCTATTTTCTTTAACTCAGGATCGTATTTTTTTTCATCAGTAACTTTTAAAACTTTCACCAGGTGCACAACGAACAAAACATCAGGTATACTAAGCAATAAAAAATCGGTCGTTCCAAAATGACTTATGTAGCCAAAGTAATACATAGACGCCATGCCGGTTAGTATCAATAGGACGTGATAGATTTTACTCCCTTGAGTGCCTAGCCGAACAGCCAAAGTGATTTTCCCTGAATTTTTATCGTTAAGGTGATCCCTCATGTTATTCATGTTCAATACTGCAGCCGAGAAGCACCCCATAGCAATGGCTGGAAATAATGATTCAATTAATAGAAAGCGATTGATGTGCTGATATTGTAAAATGAAAGTTCCTATGACGCCAACTAATCCAAAAAAAATAAATACGAACACATCACCTAGCCCTTTGTAGCCATAAGGGTTTTTGCCCGCAGTGTATTTTATTGCAGCTGCAATGCTACCCATTCCAAGAGCAAGAAAAAATAGGAACCACTTTAAATCGATGTTTTTTGTTCCTTTAATAATTAAGGGTATTCCACTTGCTAGAGCAAGGACGGAAAATATGACCATTGCAATTTTCATGTGCCTTTTACTGATCGCTCCACTTTGAACAGTTCTAGCGGGACCAATCCTATCGGCATTGTCTGCACCATGTTCACTGTCGCCGTAATCGTTGGCTAAGTTGCTGAGCACTTGTAAAAATAAAGTTGTCAGTAATGCTAGCCCAAAAATAAAACCATTAAAACTAAAGTGATAATATGCTATTGCACTACCAGTAATGATGGACGAAAACGCCAGAGGTAAAGTCCTTAATCTAAAAGCAGCAAGCCAAACTTTAATGTTCATGGTATTCAAATGAATGATGATGTTAGATGCAAAAATAGTTATAATTATATGTAATTTTAAAATCAAGAAAAATATTTATGCTCAAACGAATTTTAAGAACCCTAATTGTTTTTGGTGTAGTAGCAGGGGGACTGCTTGCATACTTTTATTACAGCAATTTTATCAGCTCAAATGTGGATACTCAGGAGGAAGAGTGTCACCTATTTATACCTGAAGGTGCAGACGAAAATGATGTGTTTACATTGCTTGAATTAACAGGAGCTATTAGTGAGATGACATCCTTGAGTAAAATGATTACACTTAAAAAGTTGAATAAAAACAACATCCTCCCCGGAAAATATAAAATTGAAACAGGATGGTCTAATGATCGGTTAATTAACCACCTAAGGTCAGGTAATGGGAGGCTTGATGCTGTAATTCAGTTTCATAACGTACAAACGGTGGAGCAGTTGTCAGGAAAAATGACCGCGGAATTATTACTTGATTCCACTGAAGTTTTAAATTGGTTGCATTCTCCTGAAAGCATGAACAAATACGGCTTCAATGAAAATACGTTTTTGAGTATGTTCATTCCTAACAGTTATTTTGTGGATGTCGATATTTCGGTGGATGCACTCATGAAAAGGATGGCAAAAGAGTATAAAGATTTTTGGAATGACGAACGCAAAGCAAAAGCAAAAGCTTGTGGATTGAGTCAGTCGGAAGTGGTGACACTGGCATCAATAGTTTACTGGGAAACTAAGCTAAAAGAGGATATGCCTATTGTTGCAGGAGTTTACATGAACAGGTTAAGAGTTGGAATGCCTTTACAGGCTGATCCCACCTTAGTGTACGCCCTTGAAAAAATGGGGAAAGGAAAAGTAAAGAGGGTACTGAATAAGGATAAAAAAATTGATCACCCTTACAATACTTACAAAAATAAAGGACTACCTCCTGGGCCAATATTAGTCCCCCCAAGTCAATATGTTGATGCTGTGCTTAGTTATCAAAAACACGGTTATTTTTATTTTGTGGCTACAGAAGACTTTTCAGGTAGGAGTTATTTTGCAAAGAACTACAGGCAACATTTGATTTATGCCAGAAGGTATCAAAAGGCACTGAATAAAATGAAGGTTTATAGGTAGTGGTGTTACTTGGCAATTTCATTATTGAATCCTATATTCCACATTTATGCTTTGCGATAGGAAGTAAGTTCCTGCATTCATTTTAAGGTTCTTGACTTTACCAATTTCATTGTTTTCTGATAAGCTTAAACGTTTTTTGTCGTTTCGATATTCGTCGTAATAATTTCCTTGAGGTAAAGAGGTATTTCCAATTTTCAATATTTCTTTTGTTGATTCTGGTATTTTAAAAAGCAGGTCTTCAGCAAGTTTATTTGCTTTATCAATAGCATCCTGATAAGCCAATGTTTTTAAGCTATCCATGTTACTGTGAGTGTAGGAAAGGTACCCAAGTGAAATGTTTTTTTTGGATAGTAGCGCAGGATACAGTTTTTCCAGCACATCAAGATTTTTAATGGTGAGTTGTAATGAAAGTGAAGAGTTGTAACCGACAAATACACTTGAACTGTTCCTCCATTCATGCGATTTTGACTGGTTTACTGCTGTTGTAATGATGTGTTTTTCCTTTATACCATGACTTTTGATCAAAGTTTGCAGTTCGTCCGATTTTTTCAATAAGCAATCCTTTGATTTTGTAATGTTCTTGTCAACACAACTTAACGAAATGGAGATGTAGGCTTCATTTGGCACATAACTAATTTGCCCAGTGCTTGATAGGTGCATCGTTTTCATGATGGTTTTTATTGGCTGAACCTGTTGGTTGCAAGAGCTGAAAAGTAACATTACGAGAATTACGGAAAGGTTTAAAATTTTCATGATGTGTTTTTATTATGTCTAAATTACTTACCAGACAACTTTCTATTTAACCATTTTCTTTTCCAAACTAGTAAGGAAATAAGAATTACAAGTGGCCATAAATTAATGATTACCAAAGTGAACTTTACAATAAAACTCCAACCATTTCCAAAACCGTCTTTCGCTTTGTCCAGGTATGGAGTGATATATTTGGTTGTTTCAGGACGTTCAATTACTTGGTAAATGTTCAGGGTGATGGTGCTGAATTTCACCTTGTCTTGTAAATACCTTAACCTGCCTTGTTTTGCTTCAATTTCTTCGGTAATCCTCCTTATTGCTTCCTCGGCGTTGATGATTTCTTCCACCGTGCCAGCTTTGGTTTGCAGCACTGCTATGTACCTGTCCCGTGAAGCTTTTTTAGTTTTTAACCTTGACTTAATGTCAATGAATTCTGCAGTTACATCGTCTGATTTTATGTTTAACTCATCCATGTGAACAGAGCTTTTTTTGAAATCTTCAATCATTTTATTAAAGCTGTCTTCACTTACCCTTATTTGAATTGTGTTGGTAACCCTGTAGGTTTCACTATTCAAATTCATTTTTGATACGTGAGCCCCGTATTTTTCACAAATAGTTTTGATGGCCTTAGTGGATTCGTCTACATTTTTCACTTGAAACCTCATGTCCGCTGTGTAAATTATTTTTTGAGTAGTTTTTTTTTTCTTGTTCTGAGCACTACCGCCGGTGGTGGTAACCTCAGTAAAGTTGACGGTACCTTGAAGATTTCCACTTGTCCAAGTACTGGTTACATCCTGGTCTGATGAAGCTACCTTGTTTGATTCATAGCCGGCTGATTCTGATGCGCTAGGGGATTGCTCGTCAAATCCAAATCCTTTATCGGATTGATTACAAGAATTAAAAAGAAACAAAGAAAATACGATTGGAATCAAGTTTTTCATAGCAGCTGTTTTTTAAAGTTGTGCTTTAAGTTAGTTAAACTTAAGGGCAATTTTTTGTCACTATGAAATTCTTATGATTAATTAAGTTTTGATGTAAGAGGGCATCGCTTTAGTTTTACAACTAAAAATTCAGACTGATGCTGTTGTCAAATTTCAACATCATATGGTACAGGTAATCTCCTAGTATCCTTTGTTGAATTATTTTTGATTGCTCCTCAAATTGGTGGTAAAGGGGTGAGTGTCCTGTGTAATTAAAATCGAATCCTCGCGTGTTCATTTGAATAAGACAAAGGATGAGTCCTACTGTGAAAACCCCCAAAGTGATTTTTTTAACAGGAATCTGTTTAATTGAATTTGCCCCGTGAATTAACAAATTAAGCACTATGACGGATGTAATTAATAAAAAAATGTCATAATTATTCCACCACCATATTTTTCCAAATCCACCATAATAGGTGGAGCTAGGCCATAAAAGATTTACTCCTCCCCAGACACAGGCAGGAGTAGGCATGTCTTCTAATAAGTGAATG
>JBLIAZ010000178.1:0-5026 GCA_047631875.1 Saprospiraceae bacterium | reverse complement strand
GTTACATAACTGAAATCAAAATATGAATTGGTTTTATAGTTTGACAAGCCTGAACCTAAATTCCATACGACTGTTGTCGCATTCCCAAGTTGTTGCACATCCAAAGAAAAGCTTTCGTCTGGACATACTTCATTATTCACACTCAAACTCGCGTTCGAAAACATAAAAGGCTGCGCTGAAGAAACAACTACTGAATCAATTAGCGTGGTATCTTTCCCGCAACTGTTCGTTATTGTACAATTCACATAGTACTTTCCCTCTGCACTGTATCCTTTATTAAGATTCTCACCAGTGCCTGTCTCTCCATCACCAAAGCTCCATAAAACGGAAGCAATAGCATCTCCGTACGCATAAAAATTTGTTTCAACATTTGGACAAAGCAATTTTTGATCTATTCCAAAACCTACAAAAGTGCCACACTGAGCAATTGAGTTTGAAAAACTAAGCGCAAGAAATAGCCCGGTTAGCGTAAATAATTGTAATCCTTTTTTCATATTATTTATGTTTTTAAATTAAATTTAATCTGAAGTCGCATACAAGTTAACATAACAATCAATGATTGTCATAAAATATGTGTTAAAAGTGTACCACCTTTGTATTTGATACGTTTTAAACACTTTACGTCTCTTGAAAAACTATTGATAATGACAACCGCAGAAGCTAACAGATTCACATTAGAGCACTAAAAAGGGACCTTACGAGAATAAAATTACTTTGACCTCTTTTTCTTAAACGGATTAAATCGATTTTTTTTTGATTTTTCCTGCTGCTTTTCCAATGTTGTTTCTTTCTTTAAAAAACGATCAAGAAACTGATTTAGCTTGTTATCTGGTTTAAAATCATCGCAATCAATCGCATCAAAGTAATCTTCAGGTAAGTCGGGAAAGTCTTGAAATAACCACTTATATAAGTGTTTGTCTTTTTGAGCCTTAGCCAGGGTTTTAGCTACTAAAGGCAAGGCTAACTTCCCCCCTGAACCATTGACTCCACTGTTAAAATGAACAGCAGGAGAGTTTGCCCCCACCCTTGCGATCATGACAACACTTGGATTATATCCCACAAACCAAGCGTCGGAAAAAGACTGAGCAGTTCCCGTTTTTCCAGCTAATGGAAACTTAACACCATGCACCCTATGAGCAGGCGTTCCTGTACCTTCTTGCATTGATTTTTGTAAAATAGCATTCATTAAAAATGCTGTTTCTTCTTGAATTAAACGTTGCTTGTCAAGTACATTTTCTTTGGTATAAATCACTTTTCCCGATGCCGTTTTGATGGACTCGATACAGTAAGGTTCCACTTTAAGGCCACCGTTGGCAAACATGGAATAGGCAATCGCTACTTCAAACAAACTAGCTGTAGCAGTACCCAACGCAACAGATGGTTTGTTTTCCAAAACCGATGAAAACCCAATTTTGTTCCACAAATAATCCAACTTTTCAAATCTAGTTTCAAAAAACAAATGCACGGTTGGTAAGTTTTTAGAATTAGCTAAGGCTGCTGCCAAGGAATACTTCCCTCCTGATTCATGATCGTAATTCTCGGGTGACCAACCTTCAAAATCCGACAAAACAAAAGGACTGTTTTCCAAATAGTCACAAGGTTCTTTCCCGTTTTCCAGTGCCGCCGCATACAACAAAGGTTTAAAGGTAGACGCCATTTGTCGTTTTGCCAATACCTGATCGTAAGGTTGTGTTCTGAAATCAATACCTCCTATCCATGTTTTTATGGCGCCATCAGCAGGGTTTATAGCAATTAAACCCGCATGAAGTAAACTCAAAGCGTGTTTTAAACTGTCCTTTGTAGTTATGGAATCCGTGTAAAAACCTTCCCATGAAAACAAATCAACCGCATGAATTGAATCCTTTTTAACTCCTAGTTTAGTGTATGCTTTTTCCACTAACCTATCCAATTTATCTGCTGATCCTATTCTTTGATACTGTCTCCTTAAACGTTTTTGCATCACGGTTAAATGTTCCTTAAAGGAGGAGTTTGCATGCTTTTGCAAATCAAAATTCAAGGTGCTTTGAATTACTAATCCATCTTTTTCCAAGCTGTAATTATTCCCTTTATGGCTGTTCAATTCTTCTAAAATTTCAGCAGCTTCTTTTTTTAGCCGAACCATGTAATAGTTGGCTAAACCTTCCGCTTTAAAATTGGCATAATCCAATGTCAAAGGAAGTTGACTCAAGGAATCCAATGCGGTTTTTTGAATGTATTCATATTGATACAATTGATTCAACACCGTATTTCGTCGGGACAAAGCGTGTTCGGGATGTAGTCTTGGATTATAATAGGAATTGGCTTTTAACATGCCTACTAAAACGGTAGCCTCTTGAATTTTTAAGTCGCTTACCGACTGGTTAAAAAACCGCTTTGCAGCTGCCTCAATCCCGTACACATTTTCACCAAAAGGGACAGTGTTTAAATACAATGCTAAGATTTCATTTTTGCTGAAAACAGCTTCAATTCTCCCTGCCAAAATAATTTCCTTGCACTTGTTAACGGGCATGGTTAGCACTCCAAATCGTTTACGTCCATACATGTTTTTTGCTAACTGTTGAGTAATAGTACTCCCTCCTCCTGCACTTTTGTCTTGAAGTAAGATGGACTTTAGTAATACCCTAAACACACTCCTTGAATCTATTCCTTCGTGCTCAAAATAACGTGTGTCCTCTGTTGCTACTAAGGCATTGATCAAATGAGAAGGGATGTCACCAAACTTGACATTGGTCCTGTTTTTATTAAAATACTTCCCAATTATTTTTCCGTCTTCTGAATAAACGACAGACGCTTGCTCATTTTTAAATGTAGCAATTTCTTCTTTTGAATACAATTCACCAAAAAAACCGAAGCTCACGCTGTAATAAAAGCCAACTAACAATGCAATTACAAGGAGAAAAAGCAAGGTTAACTTGCTTAAAATTTCACGAAACAAGCCTTGTTTTTTAGCCATGAGTAAATATACTCAAACCAAAGAGTCTGAATCCGTCATTGAGATTAAAATTACATACAATGTTTTTTGAAAAAATATTTTCAATTATGAGATTCATCAACGATTGGAAAATATTGACTTGATTTAGATTGTAGTATAAGCCACAAAAAAGGCGCCTGTTCAGAGCGCCTTTTTGTAGTCTAAGTTAAGCAATGCACAATATATATTGAAGTAAATTGTATCTCAAATCAATTGATAACCAGTATAATATACAACAAATAATACGGCTGAACAAACTTATTGCCCTAAAACGTAACTTTATTTGAAAAGCTACGTATGTGAATATCTGGTGCTTATTCACCAATAACGGTGTTCTTGGCAATTTAAAAACAGTCGGAACTATAACTTGAATTTTCATGATGATCAAAAAAATATTCGCCCTTGTACTTTTTAGCTTTTTAAGTACCATTTCATTCACTCAAATAACCTACAGTTCAAGTAATTTTTCCAGTGCAGGAGACAGTATTCACCTGTCCTCCGTGGTAAGTAACTTGCAAAATCAAAACTTTGACACTGCGGGAGCCAGTATTACTTGGAACTATTCAGGTTTGGTCTTAAACTCTCAAAGTGATGCTAAATGGATTATTCCATCTGATGGTGGTTATAAAAACACTTGATGTGCTGCCAACAACATATTGCTTGGTTGTAATTCTAAATTTTCGACATACAGCGATTTAGGGGAACAAGCACTAGACTCTTTGGTAATTGGAACGGTTACTTTCAAAAACATTGTCACCATTATAAAAAGGGAAGTGCAGAGCTTGTATATAAAATGTTTGGGGCAACCATTCAAAAAGGAACTTTACCAATAACGATTCCCATTCAATACAGCAATGAGGATACTGTTTACACTTTCCCAATGCAATACGCTGGAAAAGACAGTAACAATTACGCTTTTTCCATTGATTTAAATGCTCAAGGAATCAACTTTAAAAATGTGGTTAATGGAAAAAGAGTAAATCACGTGGAAGGCTGGGGAAGTTTAACAAAACCTACGCGTCAGTACTTAAAGTAAAAACGATCATTTACCGTTCGGATAGTTTATATACGGAGCAAGTTACTACTGGAAAATTAGACACTTTAATAAAATACGCTTGGTTTGACACCAACGCAGGTATTCCTGTCTTGGAAGCTGAAGGTAATATCGTTGCTGGGAAAAGTGTAATCACCAAAGCAACTTACATTGACACCGTAAGATGTGTTACTCCAAGAGCTTTGTTTACCTACAGTCCTTTAGTTCCATATTACGACACCGCTACCTTTAGCACAAGCATCAGCTTTGGAAATTTAAGCGCAAGTGCGGATTCTGTACTTTGTGATTTTGGTGATGGGAGCACTACTAATGTTGTTAATCCTAGTCATGTCTTTAATTGTCCTGGGCTTCAAAATGTGAAATTAATCGCAGTTAATAAGATTTGTAGCCCTTATCAAATTGACACGATGTTGTTCCCTATTTACATCACGGATACTACCAATTATTTTCAAAAACTCGTTCTATTGCCATTTGCGGTGGGGATAGCATAAGCATACATGGGAACTATCAAAAAACAGACGGAGTGTACAGTAAAACTTACACTGCAGTGAACGGTTGCGACAGCACTATTGCAGTAACGCTAAATGTAACCAGTATCAATAAAAAAATTACAAGAATATTAGGAGCCTTGACATCAAACGAAGCTAGCGCTACCTACAAGTGGTTAGATTGTGGAAATGCTAATGTGATAATTCCTAATGAAACTGTAATTTCTTACTCACCTACTGCTACTGGGAGTTACGCTGTGGAGCTTACGAAAAACAACTGCATAGACACTTCCTTTTGTGAACCCGTTCTCATTACATCAATTGAAAAAACAGCTGTAGTGGTTATTAATCGTGTTTACCCAAACCCTGTATCTTCAATAATTAACCTACATGTGTCTACTGATGGGATTCATGATATTAAAGTGGTTAGTAGCACAGGAGCAGTAGTGATGCAACAAAGTTCATCCGCAACCAACGTTTCTCTTGACGTAGGTAATCTTGCAACAGGAATGT
>JBLIAZ010000177.1:0-5040 GCA_047631875.1 Saprospiraceae bacterium | reverse complement strand
CTTCAGCTGATAAATCTCCATAAAACTTAGAAATTACTGGATTCAGTAAGTTTACGATAAAATATAGTTTTTCCGAATACGTTACATTCAAAACTCCCACTGTACCATCTGTTCCATAAGAAACCATGTTCATTGATAAACTATCTGACAATTGCTTACCCGCTAATGACAGTAAAGCTTTTGACGATCCATTTGGAGGCACATTAGCTATAGTATCTCTACCAATCACTGCGCCGGATCGAATATTTTTCAATTCCAAAACTACATCCTTAAGATTAAAAGGAAATTCATTTTTCAAAGTAAATTCAAGATCTCCCGATATAAACAAAACAGAATCTATCCCAGCTAATTCACTTTTGTAAATACCTCCCGAAAGACCAGACTTTGGATTCATAGGTGATACACCATTAACCAAATCGATTTCTGCTTTTGTAACAGCATCCAATGCTTCTGACAATAAAACAGAAGTCGTATCGTTGATTTTAATATCAGAAACAACATCTGAAAAAGCCAAGGTTTGTATGGTGTCATTGATTACCACTCTCAATACACCATCGGCTCCAGCACTAATGACACTGGTGTCAATACTTGCTAACAAATCTTTTGTAATCACATTCGCGTCAATCAGCGGCAAAGCAATCGTAGGGCTATAATCAATTTTGACTTCGTCAAAACTGTATTTATCTTTTAGACAGGATGTCATGACAGCCGTCCCTAAAAGCACTAATAATAAATTTCCTTTTTTCATACCTTTTAATAATTTTAAGCAAAAATAATACTAATTAGCTTCTCATTTTAATCTTTTTAACAAAAAAAATTGCTTGAAAAGCATTCATTAGAAACCTTTTCTTAAACCTTCTACCTTATTTTTTTAACTTTGTTACAAAATTCGCAAAAAACTTTAAAAAATGTTAACAGTTTCAAATCTTACCCTTCAATTTGGCAAACGAATTTTGTTTGATGAAGTCAATTTAAAATTCTCAGGAGATAGTTGCTACGGGGTTATCGGAGCAAATGGAGCCGGAAAATCTACCTTTTTAAAAATACTAGCTGGTGAATTAGACGCCAATAAAGGTTCGGTGCATTTGGAGCCTGGAAAAAGAATGGCAGTACTTTCTCAAGACCACTTTGCTTTTGATGAGTTTCCTGTTTTGCAAACAGTGATTATGGGCCATAAAGACCTTTATAAGTTAATGCAGGCAAAAGATGCCATTTACGCGAAAGAAGATTTTTCAGACGCAGATGGCGTGAAAGCATCGGAACTTGAAGAACAGTTTGCTGAAATGGATGGATGGAATGCGGAAAGTGATGCAGGGAGTTTACTGAGCGGATTAGGGATTGACCCGAGTTACCATTATCGAACTGTAGGTGATTTAGAAGGAAAGGAAAAGGTACGTGTATTGTTAGCGCAAGCCTTATTTGGAAATCCTGATTTACTAATTTTAGATGAGCCTACCAATGACTTGGATTTTCAAACCATCACCTGGCTAGAAGATTTTTTATTAAATTTTAAAAACACAGTCATAGTGGTCTCGCACGACAGGCATTTTCTAGATACTGTATGCACCAACATCACTGACATTGATTTTAGCAAAATAAGAACATACACAGGGAATTATACTTTTTGGTATCAAAGTTCACAACTTGCTGCTAAGCAACGTTCGGATCAAAACAAAAAGGCTGATGATAAAAGAAAAGAATTACAAGAATTCATTGCTAGGTTTAGTGCTAATGCTTCGAAATCCAAGCAAGCCACTTCTCGTAAAAAAATGTTAGAAAAAATAAACGTGGAAGACATTCAGCCATCCACGAGACGTTACCCTGCAATTATATGGGATCAAGAAAGAGAAGCGGGTGATCAAATATTAGAAGTGAGTGGACTCACGAAAAGCTTTGAAGGAGAAAAACTATTGGATAACGTTTCTTTTAGACTTACTAAAGGAGACAAAGTGATGTTTCATGCAAAAAATGGGAAGGTGGTGTCCTTGTTACTAGACATCCTTGCTGGTGAAATTAAAGCCGACAGCGGAGAATTTAAGTGGGGAACAACCATTACAAGAGCACACGTACCTAATGAAAACTCTTCTTATTTCGAGAAAAAATTAGACTTAGTAGATTGGCTACGTCAATACAGTGAAGAAAAAGACGAACAATACATCAGAGGGTTTTTAGGTAAGATGCTATTTACAGGTGAAGAGGTACACAAAATGTGTTCGGTATTGTCTGGAGGTGAAAAAGTGAGGTGTATGCTTTCAAGAGCAATGCTTCAAAATCCAAATTTGTTAATTTTGGACGACCCAACAAACCACTTGGACCTTGAGTCTATCACTGCTTTGAACAACTCCTTAGTTGACTACAAGGGAACCATTTTGTTCAACTCACATGACCACGAGTTTGTAAATACCATTGCTAACCGAATCATTGAAATTACTCCTAAAGGAATTCAGGATAAATTAACCACTTTTGAGGAATACTTAAAAGGTAGAAAAAACTAAGCACCATAGATTGCATTTCAATTGATGAAAGTAAACCAAGCTAAGCAGGCAATAAAGGAAGGTAATTTTGAAAAGGCGATTTCTTTGCTGTCAGAGGTGATTATCCATAAAAGCGAACACTTTGAAAACTTTGCATTACGTGCGGTAGCTTATCGAAAAAATAAAAACTTTGAGCTTGCGATCGTTGACTTTAACAAAGCAATTGAATTAGAACCAAGTAATGCAGATTTAAGGACGGAAAAAGGAGTTTGCCTGTTCCATCAAAAAGAAACAAAACTAGCATTATTAGAAATGGACATTGCTGTCAAACTAGAACCTGGCAATCCCTACAGGTATTCAAGCCGTGCGTTCATCAAAGATGCCTTAAAGGATGTTGACGGAGCCATTGCTGATTATAAAAAAGCCATTGAATTAGATCCAGAAGATGCGATTGCCGAAAACAACCTTGGGATGCTAGAAGAAAAAAAAGGAAACATAGAAAAAGCAAAAAAGCATTTTAAACAATCTGATGACTTGCAGGGGATTGACATGAAAAAAATCACTGAAGATGCGGTAAAAGATGGAGGCACAAGCATTCTCAAAACTGATGCAAAAAAAGAAGTCATCAAACTTCAAGAACAAGAAGCATCACAACAAGATTTAAAAGGAAACAAACATAAATCTTCTACTTGGAAAATCATGATTCAAGTATTCTCTGACAGGGACACGTTTAAGGAATTCATTGCATATTTAAAAGCGCTACTTTCAAAAAGAAAATAACGCTTTTAAATTATTTCAAACCTTACAAGCACAAAATAACTTTGTACTAATCCTTAAATTTTAATTTAATTTTTTACTAAGTGTATTATTGAGTTTTAGACCTTAACAATTTGACAAACCCGTTCAAATCATATTCCGCACCTGCAGCATCCATGTACTCTAAATCCCAAAAATAGATTCCGTCAGAACAAGGCAATCCGCTTGGAGTTCTACCATCCCAAAGAGGTAACTTACCTTCACTGGCGTGAACCATTATACCCCACCTGTCGTACACATAAAACCTGATGTACAATATGTTATCCATCATCATCTGAGGAGATGCCCATTCCATTTCGATAGGTCGCATGTCATCATTGATGTTGTTGTAGTTTGGAGTAAAGATGTTTGGCATCGTCAAAGTAATCAGCGAACAAGAGTCACCTAACAGTACCGTGTCTTTGCACTCACATCCAGAAGCATCAGTAATGGTTGCAATGTACTCACCTACGAATATGGCTTCGTATGCTAAATCAACACTTCCATCATTCCATTCTACTGTGACATTTTTATTAGTAACCTCAAGTAACACTACATTGTTTGCTTCTTCACAAAGTGTTGTGTCATTTCTTAGGGTAAAGTCTAGTTTTGGAACAAATGTCGTGTTCACAGCATCCATAGCGAAACACCCCTGAGCATCAATCACCAATACATCAATTTTAGCAGTAGTATCTGTTTTGAAAATTGTTCCATTTAAAGTAGCATCACCGTTCCAAATAATGGTTGCGTAAGCATTAACGTTGAACTCAACAGGATAACCTTCACAAACAATTTTATCTTTTCCTAAATCAACTGATAAATTTGGTCCTGGAGTCAGTTGTTTTGTGCCAATACTTACACATTTTGTAACAGGGTGTGTAACAGACACAGTGTAAGGACCAGGTTGGTTTGTTTCATACGTTTGAGTAATAGCTCCAGTATTCCATAAATATTCCATGCCACTTTCAGAAACCGCAAGCACCGCGTTAAGGTATTGACAAACTTTTTCATTTGCTCCTAAGTCCGCATTCGGCATCCCATGCACTGTGAAATCATCGTTCACAGATTCCACACAACCATTTACATCGATGTAGGTATACTGTATTGTGAAAATCCCCTCACCTGTAACAGATGGGTCAATTTTATCAGAGTTAAGTGTTAACCCATTCAAGCTGTAAACCCCTCCAGTTGGTGAAGCTCCAGACAAAGTTTGAATAGCGTCCTCCAAACACATGTCATCGTCTGCAAAAGTCAACGTTGGAGTTGGAAGTGCATCAACCGTCATGTCATCCGTAGCTGTGTTAGCACATCCGTTTGCATCCGTATAAGTGTATGTTAAAGTGTAATTTCCTTGTGCCAATATTGACGGATCGAATACAGTATCAGAAATCATTCCTGCTCCACTATAAACACCTCCTTTTGGCGAAGCTCCTAATAGTCTTAATGGACTTTCGTCGATACACAATGCATCGTCTGCCAAACTACAAGTAACAACAGGCAAATCATATACAGTCATGTCGTCAGTGGCAGTGTTGGTACATCCCAAAACATCAGTATAAGTGTAGGTCAAAGTAAACACTCCACCTGTAGCTACTGAAGCGTCAAACACTGTACTTGATACCATTCCTGTTCCACTATAAACCCCTCCTGTAGGCGAAGCTCCTAATAGCGTTAATGGACTGTCGGAAATACACAAATCGTCGTCAGCCAAATTACAAGTAACTACTGGTAAGTCTAACACTTCAATCAGGTCTGTTGCTGAATCGGCACA
>JBLIAZ010000176.1:0-5047 GCA_047631875.1 Saprospiraceae bacterium | reverse complement strand
GTGCGAGCCATAAAAAAAGCCCTGCATAAATGCAAGGCTTTCTCTTAATGGCTCTCCCTCTAGGACTCGAACCTAGGACCCTCTGATTAACAGTCAGATGCTCTAACCAACTGAGCTAAGGAAGAATATGTCCATCCCCAAAAATTTGGGAGTGCAATAATAAGGACAACTTGGAAATTAAACAATATATTTGGGCAAAATTTTTTCATTATGAGCTTATTAATTATTGGAACTGTAGCCTTTGATGCTATTGAAACTCCTTTCGGAAAAACAGATAAAATTGTAGGTGGATCGGCAACATATGTTGGTTTGTCTGCGACAAAACTTGGACAAAAACCAAATCTTGTAGCTGTGGTGGGTGATGATTTCCCGCAAAATTCGTTGGACATGATGACTTCTAAAGGATTCGACTTGGACGGTCTTCAAATTAAGGAAGGTGAAAAAACATTTTTTTGGTCAGGAAAATACCACAACAACATGAATTCACGTGACACTTTGGTCACTGAACTTAATGTACTTGAATCTTTTGACCCAATCATTCCTGAAAGCTATCAAGGTTGTGATTACTTGATGTTAGGAAATCTTGCTCCCGGAGTACAGCAGCAAGTTATAAACGGCTTGACAAAGCGTCCAAAGTTAATCGTAATGGATACCATGAATTTTTGGATGGACATCATGATGGATGACTTGAAAAAAACTGTAGCCATGGTTGATGTCATTACCATCAATGATGAAGAAGCTCAGCAATTGTCTGGAGAATATTCGTTGGTTGCAGCGGCTAAAAAAATTCATGCCATGGGACCAAAATATGTAATCATCAAAAAAGGTGAGCATGGGGCTTTGTTGTTTCATGAAGGACAAAAATTTTATTGCCCTGCCTTACCTCTTGAATTGGTGAAAGATCCAACTGGTGCTGGAGACACGTTTGCAGGAGGGTTCATTGGATACCTTTCCAAAACGGACGACATTTCTTTTGAAAACATGAAGCGTGCAATTGTTGCCGGAAGTGCTTTAGCTTCCTTTTGTGTGGAAGAATTTGGAACTGCTAGAATGGAAGAAATAAGCACAGAGGACATGGACAACAGGATCGAAGAGTTTGTTGACATGATGAAAGTTAGCTTTTAAGCTAAGCCTGATGTCGTTAGTCAAATGAAGAGATTTTTAAAATTCTTATGGAAGTGGTTAGTCATTCTTGTATTGACGTATACTTTCATAAGTGTCATTTCCTCCTACATCCCTCCTAAATATTTTTGGGGCTTGTTCTTCTTATCCTACAGCGTTCCTTTAGTTGTGGGAATCAACTTAGCCATGTTGCTGTTAAATTTGTTATTCAAAAACCATTTTTGGCCCATCGCTTTAAGTACGGTTGTAGCTATTTTTGGCATTTCAAACAACTGGTCATGGAGTAATGATACCAATGACGGTACTGCAAACTATTCTGTCATGTCTTACAACGTTCGTTTGTTTGATTTATACAATTGGCTTGATGGAAAAAATTGGGATGGATGGAAGGCAAGGACGGACAACGGAGCAACTCTTGACAGTTTATATAGCACAATCACAGAAAGCAACGCCGACTTTGTATGTATTCAGGAATATTTTAACCAAAAGAAAGGGGAATACCAATCGACCAAATACCTAAAAGATCAAGGGTACAAGTATGCGCATACTGCATATTCCTATGAACAAAAAATAAATCAGTACGGAATAGCAACATTTTCCAAATACCCGATAATTAACAAAAGTGTCATTTATTTTAAGAACTCCAAAATTCAAAATGGGATACAATTAACTGATGTTAAAATTCATAGCGATACCCTTAGAATAATTAACGTACACATGCAGAGCTTTAAACTAGGAAGAAGTGACTATGAATATTTAAATACTTTGAGTGACAGTACGCTTCAAAAGATAGACTCCAAACCAACCAAAGAATTGTTTAAAAAGATCAAGTATGCCTTTATCCAACGTTCGGAACAACTTGACGAGTTACTTAGCATTGTACGCGAATCACCTCATCCTATTTTGCTTTGCGGTGATTTTAATGAATTGCCAAATTCCTATTTATACAGGGCAATCACCTATCGTTTATCCGATAGCTTTCAAGAAGTAGGAAAAGGATTTGGTTCCACATTCGTGAGCAACGTTCCTGGTTTAAGAATTGATTACGTATTTCACAGTCCTAGGTTAAAGACTGTGAGTCACAGGGTAGTTAAACGCAAACTAAGTGATCACTACCCTACGGTTGTGGAATTTAAATTCCTTAGCAAAGCAAACTAACTGCTTTACAGAATTCTTACTTTCAACACAGGGTACTTCCCTTCTCTTAATTACGAAACCTCATTAACTCATTGTCATAAAATGTAAACTCAGGAGTACTCAAGGTAGAACCAAAATT
The DNA here is from genome assembly GCA_047631875.1 of Saprospiraceae bacterium. GTDB lineage: Bacteria > Bacteroidota > Bacteroidia > Flavobacteriales_C > JBLIAZ01. The sequence continues at coordinate 2,649 of JBLIAZ010000176.1, read as the reverse complement.
GGCATCGTACCAACAACCTTTAGCTCTGAATTTCGGATTCATTAATATTTGAGTTTCTTGAGCAGGCATGTAGCTTTGAGCCAGCAAAAATAGTTTTTTACCTGTGATGGGATTAACCGCCATGTCCACTACAATGACTGTATGACCAGGGAATCCTCCTTTGATGAACACATCCCCTATTTTCATTTCATTGATTTTTACAGAAGTCAATTCTTTTGACAAGGAGGAAGTGCCGGCATACATAAATACCATTTCCAAGTACTTCCAAAAAACAGCATAACTGTTGGATGGCGCAGCCGAGTGAACCCATTTGACGTTGTTCCCTTTTACCACAATCCTTTTTCCCGATCGCCACGAGTTGTAATCAGCCACAAAACCGTTGGTGAAATTAAAGTGAATTTTATCGTACTTTTTTTGCTTCCACAAATGCTCGGCTCTTAACCTCATGACAGCATCAGCACATTGATGCAAGTCTCGCTTTCCTATTTTCAAGTTGACTACTGCCGAGTACACTCTGTTGTTTAACTTTGTAGTGCCGTCGTAATGTTTTACGAGCTCACCATGTTTTTTTAATGGCAAAGTCCGCAAATATTTCTCGTACGAATTGGCTTTTGCCTCCACCCTCACAAAACCATTTGGCACTTTAAACCTTGCTTCAATGGTAGTTCCAGCTGTGTCAATTAACTGTCCTTGACAAGCGGTAAGACTCAAGATACTTATGATTATGAATGTTATTTTCATGGTAAAGTTTTTTAGCTAAGCTCAATTGTAAATCCACATCAACATGTTTTTTCTCTTTTTCAGCAATTTATCCAAGTACCTCATGTCTTGGTCTGAAACCATGGGACAACCCAAACTTGTCATTACACGGCTGGGATACACCTCATGATTTGGAACCCCTTGGTATGAATGCAACACCACGATTCTTTTATAAGCATTGTTGTTTGTTGGATCCAATCCGTGCAATTTATAATGCACGTTGATTCCCCAATTACTCCACGAACGTTTTCCCATTTTGTACTTCCCTATCGAACTACAATAGCTGCCAGGAACATTACTGAACTGCACTCCTGAATTGGTCCTTTTTGGCGCACTTCCACCATCGCAGCTGCCATGAGCACAAACCCCTTTTAATAGCAACGTATCCGCTTTAAAGTCCACCACAAACAACCTGTTTTTACCCGAATGAACACTCATGTCAATTAATATACAAACATTTGTGTCAAGATTATTCGATTTACAATATGCAAAAGCTTCCTTCTTTTTTTGCTCGAAATTTTCCTTCTTTTTTTGCTGCAACCCTGTGCTGGACATCAAAAAAACACTGAGCACAAGTAAATATAATTTGTTCATTTTTTTACTTATTTTCAATACAATTTGTATTCATTATCCATAAATCCGAACGCCTTTTAACCATTTGTTCATCAAAGCTGGATTCCTTGTGAGCTGTCCCAACACATACAACCCTGAAGAGTTAAATGCCTCCGATGTACTGGCAGGTTGGCGGACGACTTTCCCGTTAATGAAATCGGCATGAACAAAGAACACCTTGCCTTTTTCAACAAGCAAGAATCCCACGTGATAGTCTAAGCCCAATACATAAAGCCCATCTGGTTTCTTGCTTAAACGCTTAATTAAAGTGTCTGAATTTCGGTAAGTTTTGACGTACGATTTACCGCAAGTTTTGTTGATGATGACCGACGCTGCCTGCTGAGCCATTTTATAACGGTTTAAATTAAATCCTACGTGTTTCAAAGTCGTACTCACAAAATAACCGCAAGCAATCAGTCCTTCCTTTGGCACATTGGTAATGCCGTTAAAATCCCATTTTGTTCCATACCAAGCTGGAAAAACGGAGTCGGACAGGTTTTTATATAATAATTGGGAAGCTTGCTGAACCCTCGCGACAGCGGACTTTTTAGACTTAATCAACTCCCTTCGCTGCTTGATCTGATGTATGATACGGTTGTAACGGACAACCGTATTTGACTTATTTTTAACATCAGTTTGAGCGATAGCAAAACTTCCCTGTAGTAATAATATGATAAGTAATTGTTTCATGGTAAAGTGGTTTGTGGGGTTAGTAAGTAGCAACTAGTTTGCTTACTCAAACGTATATTTTTTACCCTCCGCTTGTTTGATGATTGCCGAAATGATGACGTCATCGAGCTGAGTTTCAAGGCTCATTTTTTCACGTTCAGATTTTACAAAGACCTCCCGCTTTTTTCCTAACGCTTTGATTTGATTTTGTATCGCTGTTCTCTCCGCTTTTTTTCCAGCAATGTATTTTGTTTTTTGCTCCACCGTAAGCCCTTGCATTTCTTTTGGCAATTGTGCCTTTTCAATTTTTGCCACTTCAAAACTCTCCTGTTCTGCTGCATCCACCATGTCCCAACTGTAATTCTTATAAGCCTTTCCGCTTTTAGACAATATCCTAGTGGTCATGTTTGCACTTCCATAAGAGGCAGCATTCTCGTCCTCTGCTACCTGCTTTTCTTTTTTAACCGAAGCTGAATACCCATAAGCAATGTAGGTGTTGTTCAATTGAATGTTCAAGTTGTTAATTTGAATATCAAAAGGTGATTTGATGTGTACTATTGCAGCATCAGAGTTGATGTTCATGTACTTACCATTCGTAATTCGAGCACC
>JBLIAZ010000175.1:0-5210 GCA_047631875.1 Saprospiraceae bacterium | reverse complement strand
TAAAGTGAATTTGTTTCAATTACTTTATTAATTTTTTACTCGTCACCCCTTCTTTGTTTTGTAGTACTATCACATAACTGCCATCAAGCACAGTACTTGTGCTGATAGGTTCTGCACCGCTCACAACCCCCGACAGCACTGTTCTTCCCGTGATGTCAATGATTGTATAGCTTAACGTTCCTTTGTTGTTCAAAACAGAGAGTTGATCTTTAAAAGGATTTGGAGCAACTACTAAATTTACAAGAGATTCGATTTCAGAGGCAACACTTGTAGGATTTTGAATAAGTACAGCATAATCTTCAGCTTGACCGTATTGTGGATTATGACAAGCGCTCGACACTGTGTTTGAAACATCACACATGACCCTCATTCTTAAGTAGGTGTTTAGTGTTGCAGATGCTGGTAAGGTGAAGCTAGCCGAGTCATCTGTATTTCCTGCTATGTTCGTGTTTTCATAAATTTTTTCAGAAGAACTAAAACTACCATCATTATTGTAATCAATCCATGCAACTGCATGTCCTGAGTTCAACCAAATTTGAGTTTTAAATTGGTAAGTGCCTTCTTTAATAAGTATTGCTGTTTTAATACACGAACCTGATTCATCAATATATCCACCATCACCTGGCGTATAAGAGGTGACATGTGATACTACATCAGTAATTTCTGCTAGCATAATCCCTGAAAATCCACAACCAATAGGGCAAGTACCATCAGTACTTGATACTGGAGTACACGAAGCGCTTACTGGAGCACTAAATACAGGTAAGCTCGATGATAACGCTTTAGAACTTAACAAACTGCCTCTAGGACCTTCTAATGCAGCTCTCATTCTGTCTTTTTGATCAGCCGTAAATTTAACCGTACAAGTTTGGCTTGAGTAATCCATGTAGTTGTTAATGACATCGTCATTCGTCAAACCTGTACAAGTGTTCGTTGCTGAAGTAGCACAATCGCTGCTTGATCTTTTGTGAGGAGATGTATCATCACAGCAATCACCGATGAATTTTCCACAAGGCCCAGGAGGACATTGCTCGACACCTAGCGCATCTTCGTCTCCTTCAAAAGTATGATACAAGTCCAATGCATGTCCTATCTCATGTATTCCAGTGGTTCCCTTGTTGTTCCATGAGTTGACTGTTCCTTCGCTTCCCCAAGCCGTGTTCATGATCATCGCCCCATCTTTGGGAGCACTTGCATTTGGGAAGTAGGCAAACCCTTGAGTTCCACCGCCACCGTCGTTACCATCAAACTCGGACACCAACCAAATGTTGTAATATTCAGTGTTAGGCCATATACTTAATTCCTTTATGGTTACTTCATCAGCTCCCACTGTACCTAAACTCACACCATCACTTAAATATCCTGAGACTCCACTACCATCAACCCTAAGGATTCCCGATGTACTTGTGCAATTTGGATCAAGCACTGCTAATTTAAATGCAATTTTTATATCAACCCCTTGACCATTTCCATTACTAAAAGCCTCATTTAATTGAGTGATACCACTGGTGATTTGCGCATCAGAAATGTTATTTCCCACACCAATAGATTCACCCAAGTGGACTACATGTATTACAACCGGAATTGTCAAAACATCCTCCGTTGTTTTACTTCTCTTTTTTCGAGCTATGATGGATTGGATTTGTTTTTCGTTTTTTATAATTTGTTCAGCATATCCCTCTTGCTCGTTGATAAGACGATCTTGCATCAATGAACTGGCACATTTTTCATGTTGAGCAGTGAGTATGCTGCTCAGTAATATCGCGGATATGGCTAAGTATTGTGTCAGTTTTAACATAATGTGTTTACGTGTATAAGTTGTTACTGTTGTAGGTACTACGCAATTATTTTGCAAAAGGTTCTAGGAAGTTAAACTTTTCTCAGTTTTATTGCAATTAAGGAAGTCAAAAATACATTACATTTGCACAAAATACCTTGTATTGAATACAATTATCGACATATCAGTTACCAATGAATCTCATGCAGTTTACGCAAAGGAGATCGCTGACATGATTGAGGACGCGGCAAAAAAAAGAGGGACTGGAATTGCCAAAAGAAAAGCCGAGTACATTGTCGAAAAAATGACAAAAAAAATGGCAATCATTGCCTTGGATGGGAATAAAGTTGCTGGATTTTGTTACATAGAATCATGGGGACATGGGAAGTATGTAGCTAATTCAGGTTTAATTGTCAATGAAAGTCATCGTGGAATTGGTTTGTCTAAACAAATTAAACAAAAAGCTTTTGACCTGTCTCAAGAGCTGTTTCCTGATGCAAAATTATTTGGTTTAACCACCTCCCTTCCCGTGATGAAAATCAATTCTAATTTAGGTTACCGACCAGTTACATTTTCGGAACTCACGGACGATGAAGCCTTTTGGAAAGGTTGCCAAAGTTGTGTCAACTACGACATATTAACTCGAACAGATAAAAAGCACTGCCTGTGTACAGGAATGCTATACGATCCAAACGAGAAAAATAATAAATCCCAATCAACAGATAATAATAACAAAGAGGAGGTCTTATAATGCCCCCTCTTTTGTATTTTTGAGCATTGCTTTAAAACAGATCATTATGAAAAAAGTTGTACTAGCATACAGTGGAGGATTGGACACCACGTATTGTGTTAAATATTTGGGAGACTTAGGTTACGAGGTACATGCAATTTTAGTGGATACAGGAGGGTTTTCAAAGGAGGAATTAGCTTTTGTTGAAAAACGCGCCAACACCATTGGAGTAGCATCGTACAAAGCGGTTACAGTTACTCAAAAGTTTTATGACCAGTGTATTAAGTATTTAATTTTTGGAAACATACTAAAAAACAACACCTACCCTTTGAGTGTAAGTGCTGAAAGAATTTTTCAAGCAGTTGCCATTGCGCAATACGCTAAGGAAATGGGTGCCGACGCCATTGCGCACGGAAGTACAGGAGCTGGGAACGATCAAGTTCGTTTTGACATGGCATTCCACATCATATATCCTGAAGCTGAAATCATTACACCTATCCGCGACAACAAATTATCACGTGACGAAGAAATTGAATTTTTAACCAAGCATGGAGTAGAAGGAGACTGGAGCAAAGCAGCTTATTCCATCAACAAAGGGATTTGGGGGACCTCAGTAGGAGGAAAGGAAACCTTGACTTCGGATCAGTTTTTACCTGAAGATGCTTTTCCTTCTCAAATTCAAAAAACGGAAGAAAGTGAAGTAGAATTGACTTTTGAAAAAGGTGAATTTGTGGGATTAAATGGTGAAAAACTAGACCCTGTTTCTGCCATTCAAAAATTGAACGACATAGCTTGTGAGTATGGAATAGGTCGGGATGTCCATGTGGGTGATACCATTGTTGGAATCAAAGGGCGTGTAGGATTTGAAGCTGCTGCACCACTTATTATCATCAAAGGACATCATACTTTAGAAAAACATACTTTAACGAAATGGCAATTGTACTGGAAAGAGCAATTGGCCAATTGGTATGGCAACTTATTACACGAAGGACAGTACTTGGACCCCGTCATGCGTAACATTGAAACCTTTTTGGAGGACACACAAAAGTACGTCACCGGAAAAGTAAAAGTGCGTTTATCGCCAAATCATTTTCAAGTCTTAGGAATCACTTCCGACCACGATTTAATGAATTCAACCGCTGCTCAATATGGTGAAATGAACAACCTTTGGGACGGCGATGATGTTCGTGGCTTCTCAAAAATTGCTGCGGTTCAAAACATCATTTTTAACAAAGTCAACGGTAATATTATTGACTAGTTAACCTAGTTGATCATGTAAATATCTGACGTTAACCATCCAAGTTCCTACACGGAAATTGATTGTCAAGTATTTACAGCGGGAATTAATGGGTTTTCCTCCTATGTAATTAATAACTGGAGCAGTAAAAACTTGAATAACGATCATTGGAATCAATGATGACAATTACTTAGCACCTTTTAACAGGGATGTACGTATTGAAGGTGACTATAAGCAAAGGAACCACAATTCGAAAATTACTTAAGAACTAGCATCAATGATATAAATTTTACAAAAGCCTCGAATTAATTTTCGGGGCTTTTTTTGTGTTGTTCCTTGGAATGGGATAATTTTACTGTAATCATTACAAAATGAAACCTATGGAATTTTTACATCGCCAATTTTTAATCTTGCTTTTGTGTACCTGTTATAGCTTCGTGGGCATTGCTCAAAATACTTATGAGGATGCACCAGATGACTCTTCTAAAATCAATAAGTTTCATGATTCAAAAATGCCTTTGTTGTTACCTTTAACAAGGCATCAAATACCATTGTCCACGGACTTAAAATCAGGGTTGAAACACAATACATTTATGCTGCTGGGACAAAGCTCGCACCTGTTTCCAGGTAGTAAATACAAGAGCTTGCTTAATGTACCCACTTTGTTTATTCATCACCAAAGTAAATTTCATTGTACAAAATATCAGGGAGACACCTGTGCTGGGGTCATGATTCCAAAACCAGAAAATGAGTTTGTTATCAGGTCTTATTACCATCCAGCGTTGATACTGGACAACATTAATTCAGGAACCGAAAACATTGCTGACGGTGGAAAATATCATCAAAGCGTCGACAAAAAAAGAAATGAGAAACTAGTTAGAGGGTACCAAACCAGTTTAGTTTTTCGAGGCAAAGGAAAATCCGCTTGGCAACTCACCAGCGACTACGACAACAGTGGTCAGATGAATTTTTCCATCAGGCAAGCGGGAGGAAAAGCCTTTCCTTCAAGTGGTACAACTGAAAGGTTTATCATTAACCGAGCAAACAAAGCAAGCTTAGGTTTGGGAGAAGGAAATAAGATCCACGATCAAAACATTTTGTACGGGAATACCAGCATCAAAGGTTATTTGTGCGTAAAAGCGTTAGACAATAAAACAGGAAAAAGCAACGCCGCCATCGCCTTTGAAGCCAGTGTCGAAAAAACAGGAAAAAAGAACAATCAAATTGGGGATGGGCTCAGGACATGGCTTAGGCTAAAGGAGCCGCACCACCTGGAAATTTCTGACCGACGGGATGGTAACCAAGAAGTATTTTGGTCGTTCAACAAACAAGGAGAACTCAAAGTGCAGGGAGATGAACTCCACTTTCTTGGTGCCGCCATTTTTATAAACGCCGCTAATTATAAACGCAAGGACACAAAGCTCAAAAATGCCATCGATCTCATTAGCTCCATTCAAACGTACAAG
>JBLIAZ010000174.1:0-5389 GCA_047631875.1 Saprospiraceae bacterium | reverse complement strand
CCTATAGTGATAGGGAAAGATGCTAAAATTGATGAAATGTTGTCTTTTTTTATGGGTAAAAATACACCAGATAGACAAAAATTCATCATCGACAACTTACAGGTAGAAGAGGATTTGGGAGAATTGATGGTAAAACAAGACAAAGAAAAAGTTGCTTAAAGGAATAGGATGAGCGAAGACAACCACGATCAAGAAGACAACGAACTAGAGACAAACACAGATGGACAGGTGCCTACTGATGAATTGGGTGAAACCAAATTGATTTCTGGATTTTATCAGGATTGGTTCCTTGATTATGCATCTTATGTAATTCTTGAAAGGGCAGTACCTCATATTAATGACGGTCTGAAGCCTGTTCAAAGAAGGATTTTGCATTCCATGAAAGAGTTGGAAGATGGGCGGTACAACAAGGTGGCGAACATCGTGGGTAACACCATGAAATACCATCCTCATGGCGACATGAGCATTGCTGACGCATTGGTTCATGTTGGTCAAAAAGATTTATTAATTGACATGCAAGGTAACTGGGGTAATGTACTCACAGGTGACAGGGCCGCTGCAAGTAGGTACATCGAAGCAAGGTTGACCAAATTCGCATTGGAAGTAATATTTAATCCAAAAACCACCAAATGGAGGGATTCTTATGATGGCAGGAATAAAGAGCCTGATACACTTCCTGTTAAGTTTCCATTGCTACTCGCTCAAGGAGTGGAGGGAATCGCTGTTGGTTTAGCATGTAAAATTTTGCCACATAATTTTAACGAATTAATTGACGCTTCAGTTGCAAGATTGCGTGGTAGGAATGTGATTTTTTATCCGGATTTCCACACAGGAGGAATGATTGACGTGAGCAATTACAACGATGGATTGAGGGGGGGCAAAATCAGGTGTCGAGCAAGAATAGTGAAACAGGATAAAAAGACTTTAATCATTACGGAAATACCGTTCGGTTGTACTACAGGGTCTGTGATTGATAGTATTTTAAGGGCTAATGAGAAGGGGAAAATAAAAATTAAAAAAGTAGAAGATAATACTTCTTCAGAGGTGGAGATTATAGTGCACCTAGCACCCAATATTTCTCCTGATAAAATGGTTGATGCTTTGTATGCCTTTACAGACTGTGAGGTAAGTATTTCTCCTAATTCAGGCATCATTGAAGACGAGACTCCTAAGTTCGTAGGGGTGTCTAAAATATTAAAGCAAGCAACTGAGAATACTCAGAAATTGTTAACCTTGGAGTTGGAAATTCGTTTAGGTGAACTGAATGAGTCTTGGCATTTTAATTCTTTGGAAAAAATCTTCATCGAAAACAGAATATATCGAGACATTGAAGAGTGTGAAACATGGGAAGCCGTAATTGAAGCCATTGATAAAGGTTTAAGTCCATTCAAAAAAACATTTTTCAGGGATGTAACAAGGGATGATATTATCAGGTTAACTGAAATAAAGATCAAACGGATTTCAAAGTTTGATAAGTTTAAAGCAGACGAAGCGATTCAAAAAATAGAAGATGAAATTAAGGTGGTGAAAAATCACCTTAAAAACATTGTTGATTATACGGTTGATTACTATAAAAACCTCAAAAATAAATACGGGAAAGGAAAGGAAAGAAAAACTGAAATAAGGGTATTTGAAAACATCGTGGCTTCGAAAGTAGTGGTTGCTAACAGAAAGCTTTATGTAAACAGGGAAGAAGGGTTTGTTGGTTTCGGACTTAAAAAGGACGAATTTATTTCGGATTGTTCGGACATTGATTCCGTGATTGTATTTACTAAGGAAGGCAACATGACCATCAGTAAGGTTTCTACGAAAGCTTTTTTCGGGAAAGACATTGTGCATGTAGGAGTTTGGAAAAAAGGAGACAAAAGAACAATTTACAACGCCATATACCAAGATGGGAAAAAGGGAGCGGTGATGATAAAGCGGTTTAATGTGGTGTCAATTACAAGGGACAAAGAATATCCAATCACAAAAGGAAGTCCAGGTTCTAAGTTGTTGTATTTCACCATGAATCCAAATGGTGAAGCAGAAATAGTAAATGTGCAATTGAAGCCTGTTCCAGGTATTCGAAAATACATGTTCGACTTTGATTTCAAAAAAATGGCTATCAAGGGAAGAGCTTCTGTGGGAAATATTTTGTCAAAATATCCTGTCAAAAAAATCACTCTTAAAGAAGAAGGTGTAAGCACATTGGCCCCGCGAAAAATTTGGTTTGACGACACAGTTCGCCGATTAAATATTGATAAAAGAGGGCAGTTTTTAGGAGAGTTTAAAGCAGGAGATAAAATACTTTGCGTCAATCAGTCCGGGAATTATAAACTTTCTAATTATTCTTTATCCAATCACTTTGAAGAGGACATGATTTTGTTGGAAAAGTTCAATCCAAAAAAACCAATAAGTACTGTATATTGGGATGGAGATAAAAAGCAATTCAATGTCAAACGATTTTTAATCGAAGAAACAGACAGGAAAGTGTTGTTCATTACTGAACACGAAAATTCCTATTTAGAGTTAGTGAGTTCCGACTGGAAACCAGTGATTGAAGTGATTTATTCAAAAGTAAAAGGCAAAGAAAGGGCCCCTGAAAAGCATGAGCTTGAAGACCTAATAACTGTTAAAGGAATAAAGGCTCTTGGGAATCGCCTGACTAAGGACAAAGTTAAGATGATAAACATGTTGGATTCGATTCCTTTTGAAGAGCCGATAGAGGAAGGTGTTAATAATCAGGAGGATAAGGAGGATTCTGATGAAAAACAAGGTTCATTAGGGTTTGAGTAGATTATAATAAAATAGTTCCGTTGTTGATAATCTGCCTAAAATGTTGAAAAATACGATGTCTTTCTGAAATGAGGTGGAACTGAGTTGTGCTATATTTGTCAGCATAATTTAACAAAATCCTATCATGAAATTCATCGTTTCAAGTGCTTCCTTAACAAAGCAATTACAGTTAATTAGTGGTGTGTTGAACAACAACAACACCCTTCCTATTTTAGACAATTTTTTGTTTGAAATAAAAAAAGGTATGCTTCACGTGACAGCTTCAGACCTTGGAACCACTATGAGTTCGCAGTTAAAAATTGATTCAAAAAGCACTTTTGACGTAGCTATTCCAGCTAAGTTTTTATTGGACATCATCAAATCATTTGCGGACCACCCTCTTACATTTTCGGTGAACGAAGAAAACTATGGAATTGAAATATCTTCGGATTATGGTAAGTACAAATTAAGTGGGTTCAACGGGGACGATTTTCCTCGAGTTCCCGCAGTGGAACAAGAGTCTCACTTGAGTTTAAGTTCTGATATTTTATTGAAAGCCATCAACAAAACCTTGTTTGCTGCAGGTAACGATGATCTTCGCCCTATCATGAGCGGTGTGTATTGCGAAATAGCAAAAGACAACATTACATTTGTTGCTACCGATGCTCATAAACTAGTAAGATACAGAAGGTTTGATGTTAATTCTGAATTAAGTACATCCATCATATTGCCTTCCAAACCATTGACGTTATTAAAAAACTCGCTGTCAAATTCTGACGATGAAGTGAGTATTGACTTTAACCAAAATAACGCTTTTTTTTCCTATGGAGATGTTAAATTGATATGCCGATTATTGGAAGGTAAATATCCCAATTACGAAGCGGTAATTCCGAAAGAGAACCCTAATGTATTGACTGTAGACAAACAATTGTTGTTGAACTCGATAAGAAGGGTTTCTATATTTGCTAATAAATCAACTTATCAAGTAAGGTTTAAAATTGCTGGAATGGAGTTGAATATTTCTGCTGAGGATTTGGATTACTCGAATGAAGCAAATGAAAGATTAACATGCAGCTACCAAGGAGAGGACATGGAAATTGGTTTTAATTCCAGGTTTTTGATTGACATGTTAAACAACGTAGATTCGGATGAGGTCAACATTGAAATGAGCGCACCAAACAGGGCAGGATTAATTATCCCTTCCACCATTGACAAAGAAAAAGAAGACATCTTAATGTTGGTTATGCCAGTGATGGTGTAACTTATGTAGTTAATATGAGTTTATTTATTGAACTCAAACAAAAAAAGCGAGTAGATACTCGCTTTTTTAATCACTTGTTTACCCAGCCCAGTCTTCTCTGTCTAAAGACCTAAACTGTATTGCTTCGGCAAGGTGCTTAATGGTGATTTCATTTGACTTGTCAAGGTCTGCGATGGTTCGTGAAACCTTCAATATCCTATCGTAAGCCCTACCGGATAAATTAAATTTGTCCATGGCTTTTTTTAATAAACCAAGTGATTCAGGACTTATAGTGCAACAAGACTTCATGAGTTTCCCTTCCATCTGAGCGTTGCAATGCATGTCTGAATCTTCCTCGAACCGCTTGGATTGTATTTCTCGCGCCTCGATCACACGTTCTCGAATAGCGTTGCTTGGTTCTGCATTTACTTTACTTGAAAGGTCTTCGAAACTTACTGGAGTAACCTCCACATGTAAATCTATTCTGTCAAGCAAGGGTCCTGATACTTTGTTTAAATACCGTTGCACTGATCCAGGTGGGCAAACGCAGTCCTTTTCGGGATGATTATAATAGCCACAGGCGCATGGATTCATGGATGCAATCAACATGATACCAGCGGGGTAGTCCACCGAAAACTTTGCTCGAGACACGGATACAATTCGTTCCTCCAAAGGCTGCCGCATGACCTCAAGCACGTTTCGTTTAAATTCAGGAAGTTCGTCTAAAAAAAGCACACCATTATGAGCCAGTGAAACTTCACCAGGTTGTGGATAGCTACCACCACCGATTAGCGCCACATCACTTATTGTGTGATGGGGTGATCGAAAAGGCCTTTCGGCGATTAGCCCATCGTATTTAGCAGATTTACCTGCGATAGAATGGATTTTTGTAGTTTCTAGGGCTTCCCGTAAAGTCATTGGAGGTAGTATGGATGGGAGTCTTTTTGCAAGCATGGTTTTACCAGCTCCTGGAGGTCCAATGAGAAGTACGTTGTGCCCACCGGCAGCGGCTATTTCCATCGCTCTTTTGATGTTTACTTGTCCTTTTACATCGGTAAAGTCGTATCGCGGATTCTTTAAGCAATCGTAAAATTTTTCACGAGTATTAATGACGTGTTTTTTTAAAGTGTTTTTACCGTCAAAAAAATCAATGACTTCCTTAATGTTATTGACTCCATAAACATCAAGCTCATTTACGATAGCTGCTTCAGTTGCATTTTCCGTGGGGATTATAATGCCTTTGAATCCTTCCTCTTTGGCTTTTATTGCTAAAGGAAGTGTTCCCTTGATAGGTAAAAGACTTCCGTCAAGAGATAATTCTCCCATCATGAGGTAGGAGCTTATTTTTTCAGATTTTATTTGCTCGGATGCACCCAATATGCCTATTGCAAT
>JBLIAZ010000173.1:0-5465 GCA_047631875.1 Saprospiraceae bacterium | reverse complement strand
TCAATGGCTATGAGGCTAAATCCGGAAGAGTCTTTTGATTCTGTTTTATGTCTGGTCATGGACCAATCTCCAGTGATGTTGTCTGATAATGTAGGGAAAACACAAGACCCGTCGTCTTGGGTAGCATCAGCCAAGTAGTTTTGCGCTGTAACATCAGTACATCCTTTCTCTTTTATACAAGAAAGTAACATTGTCGCTAGCACAGTCAGGGTTAAAAATATTTTCATGTTGTTGTTGGACATGAACTTATTGAGTTAATGTGACCTTTACATCAGAGGTATAAGTAAAGTCGGTTCCAGTTTCCACAAATATAGTCTCCCATTCCTGCAAAGTTTTTTCGTTGTTGGCGATAAAGTATTTAAAGGATTTGCCTTCTTTGATTATGTTGATCGTGTCGCTTGAGACTTCCCATGTTATCTTGGAAATTGTAGTGCCAACGGTAATAGACCCGGTTCCGTCGTCAATAAATGTAGCTGTGCCAGTATTGTTTATTTCCTGTTCAGTAGCATTCCCATTGTAGTCCACTGTACTAGTTCCAGCCTCGCTATAATTCCAGTCCCCCGGGAGTCGGTCTTCCACGTCTCTTTTACAAGATGTAAAGCTCAAAACTACAATTGCAATTACGCATACTTTAAATGGGAGGGTCGTTTTAATTTTCATAAATAATGTAATTAATTTATCCTATCATGCCGTCAAGGACTTGGCATAAACTGTTTAACAATTGATTTTTTAGTTCGTCATCACTTTCCTCTGTATTTTCAACGATGTTCATTTTTAGTTCTGTAATGTCATCAAATGAATAGCTAGTATCCATGTTTTCTATCACCGTAAGTACTTCAAGAACAGTGTTTGTGTCACCTTTAATTGAAATTTTAACGAGGTCTTCAAGTCTGTCGTCGCAGTTCATTCCTGCTTCCCAAAGCACAGCTGTTAATTGTGCTAGCACAGGCTCATATTTATCATCCTTTAAGCATTTGAAAATTACAGCGACCGCTTTTTCATCTTTGGTGTCATATAATACTTGTGTGCCTTTTCGTATCACTTCGTCATTTTTACTACTCAAAACAACATCTATAAATTCAGGTAAGAGGTCTACTGTTCCTGACTTTCTAAATGATGCTATGGCAGAAAGCACCTTTTTGTCGCTGGAACTCTGAAGCTGACTAAGCAGTTCTTTTGTTTCGTTTTTCATCTTAATTATTCTTTCCAAAATTTAGGGAAAATCAGGTAGCTAATGGTAATTAATAGAAGTGAAATCAATAAAATACTAGCTGTTTTAATCCAAGCACCAAAAGTATCCTTTTTATTTGAAATTATCACCTGAGTTATTTCGTAAAAATTATTTTCAGAAAAGTAAGTGCCGCTGATCACGTATGCATTTCCCACATTTAAATTTTCAGTGTTTGTAACGGCAAGAACACGTTGTTTGTTATCCTCGTCTGTAAAAAGGTTTTTGCCTCGAAGCGTACTGGTGAGTTCAGCTTTAATGTTGAATTGCTCACCAGTATACATTTCGGCTTTTAAAAAAGATTGATATTGTGTGTTTTTTAATGCGTCTACACTCGCGGTTATCATTAGTACGAGCAATGGGATTACAATAGGGATAGACAATATACTGAACAGGGCACCTCCTCCCGATGCCTTGTAGGATATTCCAGCAGACAAGGTTAAAATGCACGCCAAAGCAATGCTGCCTGTGGCACTTATACTAACAAATAAAGGAACATCGGAAATGTAAGAACCTAAAAATAGAGAGTAGCTGGTTAAACAAAGCAGTGAGACTACCAACAGCACCAGAGCATTGTAAATTATTTTACTTAAAATGATTTCCTGAGGACTAACCAAAGAGTATAAATATGCATGCTGGCCTTGGCTTTCTTTAAAGCTGTTCATGGTGGAATTGATAGCCGAAAAAAGTAAAATAATCCAAAATATACCGTTCCAAATTTTTGGGGAGTCAATTACTTTGAAAGAAAGGTAGGCTAAAAATGTACTGGTAAAAACATATAAAAAAATAGAACCAATACTTTGCTTGTTTTTAAATTCGAATTTTAATTCGTTGGACAGTAAAGCCTTTATGTTAGCGATTTTTGCCATCAGAGTAATTCCAATAAATTCTTCACGGACACTGGTTTCGAAGTGTTAAATCCTTCGCCAAATTCAACATTGATCATTCTTCCAAATTGTCTTGCCCTGCCGTCTAAAAATAGTTTGAAGTCTTTTCCGCTGATGGGAGTGACTACCCCTTGGTCGAGGTCATCACTTTGATAAAATTGGGATGAAAATGCATTGATAGAATCGATTTTCAGATCCATGTACTTAGAAATATCCATCACCACATCAGGTTTTAGATAATGGTCTTGAATGTAGTGAAGCAATTGATTTGGACGGTAAGCTTCTTGCTTGATTCCGTTGTGAAACGTTTCTATTTTGGAAAGCCCAGCTAAAAAAAAAGCTTTAGCAACTAGTTCAGCACCTTGCTTATGATCAGGGTGTCTATCTGAAAGAGAGTTGGCAAGTACTAGTGAAGGCTTTAATAACCGAATCTCTTGGATTACTTTTAGCAATGATTCCTCATTTATTTCGAAAAATCCATCTTTCAACTGCAAGTTAGTTCGGTAATCTAAACCCAAAATTTCGGTAGATTTCTGTGCTTCTATTTTTCGGATTTCAGCAGAACCTCGGGTTCCTAGTTCACCACGAGTTAAATCGACAATGCCAATTTTGCACCCTAAACTTTTATGAGCGAGTAAGGTGCCTGAGGCTGCTAATTCCACATCGTCTGGGTGAGCAGCAAAAGCAAGTATGTCTAGCTTGTCAATCATTTACAATGTTTTTTGAAATCATGATTATTTGCAGCAATGAATGCATTGGGTTTATTCAAAGTTATCATTAATTTTTACAATCGTTTTTGTAATTTTTCCTTTTAAACCTTTTGACGCTCCATCACGTTGCAATGAAAGTGAAGTTGCTATTTCTGTTTGAAGTTCTGGGTGTGGTTTTGCTATGTTCATTAAAACGTCAATGATCCAAATTTTAATTGCTGTGGCTGTATGCTTGTTGTTCAATAAAAGGATGCTCTTCTCGAAGACTTCACCTTGTTCATTGTCTTTTATCTTTTTTGTGGCTAAAGTTCTGAATGTGGCTCTAAGTACTGCATCATGGTGTTTTCTGTCGATTAAAGATATCAGGTCTTTGAGATGCGGAGCAATAAGTTGAGGGTTTCTATCATTTAAAGTGCTGATAATCCAAGCTGCTCTCTGCGCCAAAACAGGCTCGTTCAGTTTAATGATTAAAAAGACATCAGAAAGTTTTAACTCTCTCTGAAGTATTTTATTGACAATAAAAAGGGTGTTTTTTTTACTGTGTTCCAGTAAAAGCATTTCTTTTAACTTTCGCACATGCTTTTTCTAAAACAATTCTGTTTGAGCGAAGTGAAATCCGATTTCTTTCAGGGCGCTTTGGTCAGAATCGGAACCATGGACCGCATTTTTACTTCCAGACTCTGCAAATTCTTTTCTTATCGTGCCTTCGGCAGCCTCGCTTGGATCAGTTTTTCCGACCAATGTACGGAAGTCAGCTACAGCATTTTCCTTTTTAAGGACAGCTGCTACAATTGGTCCAGAGCACATGTAATTACAAAGTCCTTCATAAAAAGGTTTTCCCAAGTGCTCTGCGTAAAAACTTTCCACTTGGTCACGTGTTAATTTGTACATTTTCATTGCTGAAATTTGAAAACCGTTCTCTTGAATTTTTTTTAAAATTGCTCCTGTATATCCTTTTTCTACAGCTTCAGGCTTAATCATCGTGAGAGTCAGTTTTCCGTTCATTTTGTGCTTTTTAAAGTGAGCGCCAAATTTATGACTTTTTAAAACGAATATGCTGTTTCGTAGCTTATTTTTTTTACTTTTGGGCAGGTTTAATACAGCAAATTTATGACACAGAATAGCTCCAAAATCCAAGAAATAGCAGAAGGATTGACTTTTGACGATGTACTTTTAGTTCCTGCATATTCTGAAGTAATTCCGATTCCTGAACAAATTGATTTATCTTCAAAATTCACGAAAAACATCATGCTTAAAACACCTGTTGTTTCCGCAGCGATGGATACTGTGACGGGTTCCGCGATGGCAATTGCCATGGCTCAGGAAGGTGGGATTGGTGTCATTCATAAAAATGCTTCAATACAGGAACAGTCCGATGAAGTGAGGAAAGTGAAAAGAGCGGAAAACGGAATGATCCTCGATCCAATTACTTTAAAAGTAGATTCTACTATTGGAGATGTAAGAGAGATCATGGATGAGTATAACATTGGAGGGATTCCTGTGGTGGACCTTGAGAATAATTTGAAAGGGATTATAACCAGTAGAGATATTCGATTCGAAAAGAATTTTTCGAAACCTGTGTCTGAATTAATGACCTCAACGGATTTGGTTGTGGCAAAGGAGTCTACTGATTTTGGGCAGGCTGAGCAAATTTTACAAACCCACAAAATTGAAAAATTACCTGTGGTGGATTCAAACAACAAATTAGTTGGACTGATTACCTACAAAGACATCTTGAAAATTCGCCTTAGACCAAATGCTTGTAAAGATGTTCGCGGTCGGTTACGAGTTGCGGCAGCTGTTGGAGTCACAGACGATTGTGTTGACAGGGTGAGTTCATTAGTGGAAGCTGGTGTTGATGCTGTAGTACTTGATTCTGCACATGGTCATTCGTTGAAAATCATAGAAAAGGTACAAGAAATTAAAGCTGCATTTCCAAACCTGGAAGTGGTAGCGGGAAACATTGTGACAGCTGAAGCCGCAAAGTCATTGGTAGCAGCCGGGGTTGACGCAGTAAAAGTTGGGATTGGACCAGGTTCAATTTGTACTACAAGGATCATTGCGGGAGTTGGTGTTCCCCAAATCACAGCCATCATGGATGTAGCTGCTGAGCTTAAAGGTACTGGTGTTGCATTAATAGCTGACGGTGGAGTTAAGCATACTGGCGATTTTGTGAAAGCTCTCGCAGCAGGTGCTGATTGTGTAATGGCTGGGTCGTTGTTTGCTGGAGTGGATGAAAGCCCTGGCGAAACAGTGATTTTTGAAGGTAGGAAATTCAAAACATACCGAGGGATGGGGTCGATCGAGGCTATGAACGCAGGTTCTAAAGACAGATATTTTCAAGGAGAAACGGAGTCGAAAAAACTAGTTCCAGAGGGAATTGTAGGAAGAGTGCCATACAAAGGGGTGTTGTCAGAGGTGATGTACCAAATTATTGGAGGAGTTAGATCAGGTATGGGATATACAGGTTCTGCTGACATAGAAACGCTCAAGAAAGCAAAATTTATAAGGATTACAGGAGCTGGCATGAGGGAAAGTCATCCTCACGACGTGGTAATTACCAGGGAAGCTCCAAATTATAGTAGATAGTTTTAACTGTTAAAGAAAAAAATAAAGGATGAAAAAGATATTGTTTTTATT
>JBLIAZ010000172.1:0-5484 GCA_047631875.1 Saprospiraceae bacterium | reverse complement strand
AATATATTTGTAATGCATAACCGTATATACCTAACAAGTTTTCAAATCCTGAATAACGTAAAGGAGCGTCAAAAACCCTGTCAATCAAATTAACGGCGATGAAATCTGAAATCACAATTTTTTTAATAAGTCCGCCCAATATTAGCCATGTAGCTCTAGAAAATTGTTTTTTACTTAAGCTGTATTTTTGATAAATTTGCGGGATGAATTCACTTGCCCTTACAATAGGGCCTGCAACCAATTGAGGAAAAAAAGTAACATAAAAACCAAAATCTACCACACTTTTTAATGGTGCTATTTTTCGTCGATAAATATCGATAGCATAACTCATCGTTTGAAAAGTGTAAAACGAAATACCTACAGGAAGAATGATTTTTGAAATGTCAAAATTGCTTCCAAAATAGTTGTTCGAAAACCAGAAAAATACATTCACAGCTTCAAATTGCGTCCCAAAGTAAGTGTTCACTTCACCCACAATAAAATGGGAATATTTAAAGAAACCTAAAAGACCTAGGTTAACCATCATGGAAATTACCAACCAAAACCTCCTAGCTCCATTTTTAGTTGAATTTCCAATACACCAACCCAACAGATAATCCACAATGGTGGAAAAAATCAATAAACTAAAGTACCATCCACCTGTTTTATAGTAAAAAAAAAGACTGAATGCCAGCAAGTAAACTGACCGTAACTTTAATTTGTTAACCACCATCATGTACACCAGGAAAAACACCACGAAAATTACCCAAAAAACAGGGCTATTAAACAACAAAGGTTGTGTGCTGATGTACAAATAAAACTGCTCACCAAACTTTTCCCAATTGACCCCATGCTTGATGATGTAATACTCCTGACGCCTATCATGTACTTTCTTTTCATACGCTCCCATCAATGCATTGTACATCAATTTTCCCTGTAATTCATAACCCTTGTCATTCAAATGAACTTTATCATAAGCACACAAATTGTACTTTTTCCAATTCTTGATGGAGTTAGAACCTCCCATGATCGAATACCAATCCCACACGGCACAATTGTATTTTTGAGCCAAGCTTATGATGATTTTTCGAGCCTCATTGTTCTCGACAATGTGCGTTCGCATGTAACGTTGAGCGTCACCAGGAGTGGTTAAAATGATGTTGGCATTGGGCAAGCTTCTGTTAATTTGATACAACAAAAATCCATATTGAGCCTTGAAAGAAGAATCGCTATATTCCCTGCTGTAAGTATCGTTGGTCCCCAAGGAAATCACCAACAAATCCGGCGATATATCTTGTAACTGACGCAAAAAGTTTTCACTCGCCAAAAAGGATTGCACTTTACCTCCATTAACCGCTGCTTCACTGTAGGTAATTCCATCTTGGTCATTTCCTAAGTACATCCCTTGAATGATTACACTGTCTTTTTTACTACTCGCTTGGTTGAATTTTCTGGTAAAAAACACCGACAAAGTGTCCACGGATTTAGTCAACTCAAAACGATAAATTTTAGCTAAATCATCATAGGAGAAACTCTTAACCAAATTGCTGTCTGCTCCGATTTTTAATTCATAAGACGCCGTATCAAATTGAGCATACAAATCAAAAACGTTAAAAAGATAGTTTTCGTTTTCACCCTGCTTTGCCCATAATTTCATACTCAATGAATCGTCGTTGCTGCTGGTGTTAAAACCCGACAAGCCCCAACTGCAATTCTGTTCCACAAAAGCACTTCGACACCCTTTCCAATTCCCTGTATATTCAACTCTGTAATCTTTTGGACCATTGCTGTCAGCCATGTGGTACGGAAAAATGAAACCTCGTTCGGTTACACCACAACCAAATTTATCATGAAATGCCTTCCTAACAGTCCCGGACCAAGTTCCTCCTTGCACATGTGAATCACCAATGTGGAGGATGTTAATTTTCCCTTTTCGCTCACCTTCGAACTTCCACAGTTTTTCGTAAAAACCCAATAAGGTGTTGCTATCCGATTGCAGGATTTTATTCGCATCAAAATGAATGAATGGATAATTTGGTAAAGAATCTAGTTGTAACACCGAGGAATGCCCGGTGACAATCATGAAGCAAAACAACAATGATATGTAAGTTGCTTTCAACAAAAAATTAATTCTCAGAATTTGAATCTATTATCCCTGCATCATCCACTGCCTTTAATGCATCATACCATTGTTGACCAAAACGCTGCACAAGTGGTTGCTCCAAAAACTTATATACAGGAACTTTTAATTTTGCACCCAAATCACAAGCATCACTACAAATGTCCAATAATTGTAAATTCACTGCAGTGAAAGTCTCATACTGCTTTAGTCGAACAGGAAATAAATAGCATGAAATTGGCTTTCTAAAAGTGGTCTCATCGTTTAAAAATGCCTTTTCAACCGCACATTTTGTGATTCCTTTTTCGTCCTTGAACACATATGCACATTGCTTGTTGTCAACAAGTGGAGTGCATAAATCTCCATCTGAATCTATTACAAAATTACCTTGTTTTTCTACCTCTTCAATTCCTTCGGGAGTCATGTAGGGTTTAACCGCATCATACACTTCCTCAAGTAAAGAACATTCCTCTTCCTCAAGCGGAGCACCGCTGTCTCCTTGCACACAGCAAGCGCCTTTGCAAGCAGATAAATTGCAAACGAATTGTTTATCGAGTAAGTCGTTGGAAACGATAGTGTTGTCTATTTCGATCATTTCTTGAGGTAGTTTTATAGCAATATAAATGTAGGTAAACATAATTACGGTTAAACCGCAGCAGTAAGATATTAATCCACAGCTTGTTCTTTATTACTGTAATTAACTTTTCTTTTTACATTCTCCTTCCTCACAAAGAATTAAAATTCTATTTTTAGGAAATAATCTCATAAAATTACACAACATGGACATTGCACAAATAGAACAAAGGTTAAAAGAAGGAAATGAAAGATTTGTTTCTGATGGTTTAGAGGGACAACTTCAAGACAGTTCAAGAAGAACTGAATTGACCGGAGGACAAGCACCATATGCTATCATTTTAAGTTGTGCTGATAGTCGTGTTGTTCCTGAGCATGCTTTTGACGCGGGACTAGGTGAACTGTTTACTGTAAGAGTGGCTGGTAATGTAGCGAATACTTCGTCAATTGCGAGCATCGAATACGCTGTAGCCCACCTTGGATCTAAAGTAATTGTGGTGATGGGTCATCAAAGTTGTGGTGCTGTTACTGCTGCTATCGCTGGTGGAGACAATGGTCATAATTTGAATCATTTATTAAGTCATATTACCCCTGCAATTAGTGCCTCAGAAAGCACTGAAGTAAACGACGTGGTAAAGAAAAACGCGGAACTTACAGGTCAGGATTTAATCAATAGGTCAGACATTATTGGAAAGGCGGTTAGCGATGGTGATGTCAAAATCATTCCAGCATATTACAATTTAGATTCGGGAGTAGTGGATTTTTTGTCGTGAGGTAGTTGCTTCGCGATTGCCTTTCATGCGGTTCTCTTTTTTTCGCTATTTTCCATTCTTCATTTATTTTATTCTTGGAATTCAGTTGTTCGTCCTTCCTCCTCGACTGCATGGACTCCTCTCGGTCAGGAGTTGACCCTACTTGTTGTTCATGATATTTTATTTTTCGAATTCACGCGTCGTCGTTCCTCCTCGGCACTTGATAAAAAGTAGCAAAAATCAAGCCTAGCACCTCAAAAACTACCAGCTTCCCTTTCCATTTGTTCATGTATTTTATTTTTTGAATTCACTTGTTCGTCCTTCGTCCTCGACTTTCTAAAGAACAGAACAACGCAGAGACTGTTGAACTGTTCTTTGTCTTCATTCCTCAGACCCTCAAACATCAAGGAACTGGTGCCAGTTTTTTCGTTGATGGCGCCCCCATGACGTGACGATTTTATATGCAAGTTTGAGTCCGTTCCCCGTGCGGGGATGGTTGAAATATCGAACCTGTTTTGATTTAGTATATTTATAACATGAAAACAGTATCAATAATACTTGTAGGGTTTTACATAATTGTTGGTTGTTCTACAACTAGCAAGTCATCTTATGACTCTGATAATTCTGATAAGGACTCTGCCACTGTAACTCCTTGCATAAAATTAGAATTTAAAAGAGGTGTTCCTTGGGGTGGTAAAAATTACAGAACCGCAGTGGATAACAACTCGTGTATTGAATCATATGATTCAGACGGTAACTTGATAGCGTCAGGAACTGTGTACAGTGATTGCGGCTTTAATGGTGAAGCGAAGTATTATTATAAAACGGGACAAATTAAGAGAATCGAACAGTATTGTCAAAGTAATCCAAAAAGATGTCCAGATACTTGTGGAACCTGGGTGTACTATTACAGTGACGGCAGAGTAAAAAAGCAGGTTAAATTCGATTAGTAATGCCCTAAAAAAGAATACCAAGTCCCACTTCTATACAAAGAAGTCCTTAATGCACTTGACCAGTAGCGTAATAGCTAAATCAAATTTCTAACCTCCTTCTCCCATACTAATTTTAATGTAAGAAGTCCTAATTCGCAAGCTTTCTATCTTAAGAGCGTACGCTATAAATTACCCGACACTGGATTTAACTTTTCCTTTAAGCAAGTCTACAACATTTCTAAAATTGACATCCGTAGTTCCTGATTTAGCGCAGCGTAATCTGGAACGGGAATGTTTAGCAATTTTCAATTGCGAGAATACTAAATGTCTTCAATTGTCACTAAGCTATCTTCATTCATACTGCTGTAGACGTACTCATCTGAACTTCTGACTATTCCCGCTCTAACAGGATTCTCATGGATGTAATTTGATTTTTGATCAATAAATTGATTGCTTATTAGCTGTTCTGCTCCAGTACCTGCCTTCCACAATTTAAACCCTATTCTTCCTGCTTTTTTTGCTTCTCGTTCAAACATCCACAATAACCAACTTCGTCTACTTTCAGGTTGGTCTTTAATTGATTGAATAATTTTCTTGCTTGTATGTTTTTTAAAATCCCTGATCACATCGCTCAGGTTATCGTGATCTGCTTTACAGATTAAATGGACGTGATTGCTCATGATTACGAATGAGTAAACCTTTAGGCTTTTTTTTTGATACAGTAATTTAAACTATCAATGATGATATCGCTGTACCTGGCTCTAGTAAATATATCTATCCAGTTTACAACCGTAAGTGTCAAAAAGTAAAGTCCATATTGATTATGGATTCTTTTTCCTCGTTGTGTTTTAATAAGCTGCATTATCTGAAAATGTGGACGAAGGTACTTGTACTGTATGTTAAGGTTGATTGCCGCAATTAAAAATTGCTAAAATTTCCCGTTCCAGATTACGCTGCGCTAAATCAGGAACTACGGAATTATTTTCTATAGCCATAATTTTGCTGATTAATTGGAGGTACCATATTGGCACCTCCAATAGCAAGTTCAAATGTAAGAAAATATTTTACTCATTATTACAAATAACTATTTTATCGCAAAAAAATAATATTGTTGAGTTTTATTATGTTG
>JBLIAZ010000171.1:0-5514 GCA_047631875.1 Saprospiraceae bacterium | reverse complement strand
CTGAGGTGGTAAAAGTCCATTCTTCTGGATCCCTTTTACTGTCCAACAAATCAATGTGGCTTACACCTCCAATACCAAAAAGCTGAAACCGGCCTCCTTTCCCTTTGGTTGGTAAATCAACTTTGAAGGCTACGTCTTGATATTGAGGAATGGCAGGAACTCCAAAACTTACTCCTAATGCATCAAAAATACCCAAAGTAGAATACCTGTAATTCACCATGTACGAGGCCTTGCTGTTTTTTGAAAGAGGCCCTTCAGCGCCTAATTCCAATCCATTGAATCCAAATTGCCCCATGAATTCGTGTTTCTCGTTGTTTCCTTTTCGCATTTTTAAATCAAAAGCTCCTGCTATTCCATTACCATACTCAGCAGGGAAAGCCCCGGTTAAAAAATCCGATGCAGCTAAATTGTTGTTGTTTAGCATTGACACAGGACCGCCTGTAGTTCCTAAGGTTCCAAAGTGATTTGGATTCGGAATGTTTACACCGTCCAACCTCCATATTACGCCAATGGGTGAATTCCCCCTTACTATGATGTCGTTTCTTTGGTCACCTGCAGGCACCACTCCTGCATAATTGGCAGCCGTTCTTGAAATATCCTGAAACGTCCCAGCAAATTTTTGGGTTTGTTGCGGGTTCAATTTGATGTTACTTACTACTACATTTTCATTGTTTGCTCCGCTGGTGTTTTTACTGATTTTGATTTTCACTTCATTGAGTTTCGTGACAGACTCCTCCATGCTCACATCTAAAATTAACTCCTTTCCTGAAGTCACGATCAAATTTTGTCTGATTACACTTTCAAATGAAATGAAACAACACCGCAACACGACCAACAGGAACGCTGATCAACTTATAATACCCTTCCACATCACTCACGGTGATGTTAGTGGAATCCCCGACTAGCAATTGAACCATTACACCTGGAATAGGTGCTTTTGATTGCGCATCAATTACTTGACCTTTGATGTTTTGGACAAGCTCTTGAGCGGAAAGCTGGAAAGAGAATGAGACAAACGTTAAAAGTGTAATCAATTTCTGCATCCAATGATGGTAAAGTTCGAGTCAAAAGTAGGCTATAACGAGTGCATTTCGACCATAGAATGTATCCTAACGGAAATAAGTTTATAAAACTTTAACTATTCTTTGACAGATTCGCTCTTAAAACAGTAATTTTGTCACATGGGTAGATCACAAGAAACTTTTGGAAAAAAGGAAAAGGAAAAAAAGAGGATAAAAAAACGTAAAGAGAAGGCCGAAAAAGCAGCTCACAGAAAGGCTAACTCAGGAGATGGAAGTTTAGAAAGTATGATGGCTTACGTAGATGAAGATGGTCGAATTAGCGACACTCCTCCAGACCCTACCATCAAGAAAAAAGTAATTAAAGCCAAAGACATCATCATTGGTGTACCCAAAATGGAGCACATTGAAGTTGATCCTGTCCATAAAGGAAGGGTTGAATTTTTTAATGACTCAAAAGGTTATGGATTCATAAAAGACCTTGACACCCAAGAAAAGTTTTTTGTTCACGTTCACGGATGTGAGGATGAAATTGGAGAAGGTGACAAAGTAAGCTTTGAGTTAGAGCAAGGAATGAAAGGTTTGATGTGTGTGAAGGTGAAGTTGACTCCTGGATAATGTTATTATATGATATTTAAAAGCTCAAGTTTTTGCTTGGGCTTTTTTTGTGATCTTTTTTTGCTTCGCTTGCATTCCATGCGGTTTACCTTTTTTTCTAAATCTCATTCTTTTGTAATTTTCCATTCTTCATATATTTTACTTCTTGGAATTCAGTTGCTCGCTACGCTCGGTGGCATGGACTCCTATGGGCCCGGAGGTGGCCCTACTTTTTCTTAACAAAAAGTAGCAAAAGTCAAGCCTGGCACCTCAAAAACTACCAGCTTCCCTTTCAATTTGTTAAAGAACAGAACAAAGTAGGCCACGTTGAACTGTTCTTTGTCCTCGTTCCTCAGACCCACAAATCTCAAGGAGCTGGTACCAGTTTTTTCGCTGATGGCGCCTGCATGACGTGACGATTATTACTGAAAATATGAGTCCGCTCCTCGTGCGGGGATGATTGAAATATCGAACCTAATTTTAGACTAAGCACACTAATATCGTACAATACTATTCTAATTACATCCAGAGGGAATAGTCTCACAAATTGTAAATTAAATCAACTAATATCAGAAGTTTCAAAAAAATCACTTCCAAACTGTAACGAATTGGTTAAGTATGCATTCTAGTTTATATCAACATACTTTATACCTATGAAAAAAATCTGCTTCCTCTTTTTATCAATCACTCTAATCAGTAACACCTTTGCCCAACACAACAAAGGAATTTTATCAGAAATAAATATTATCGAAAATGCATTAAGCAAGTACATTCAATTAAAAAGCGATTCCAATAAAACATTTAGTATTCTAGACAGGATGGCTTTTTACAATGTTCCTGGAGTCAGTATAGCAGTTGTAGTAGATGGAGAAATAAGGTGGTCTAAAGGGTATGGCTATGCAAATACTGCAACAGGGACCAAAGTGGATTCAGGTACACTTTTTCAAGCTGGTTCAATTAGTAAACCAATAGCTGCATTGGCCGCTTTAAAATTATTTGAAAATGATAGTTTAGAGTTAAATGAAGACGTCAATCATTACCTAAAAAACTGGCAGGTTCCTGAAAATAAATACACGAAAACTGAAAAAGTAACACTTGAAAAGCTATTAACTCACACAGCAGGGACGACAGTTCATGGATTTCCAGGTTATAAACAAACTGATAAATTCCCTAAGATTATTGATGTATTAAACGGCAAGGGCAATACTTCAAAAATAGAGGTAGATACTATCCCAGGAAGTATTTGGCGATATTCAGGAGGTGGATATTGTGTGATGCAAAAAGTGATAGAAGATGTTAGTGGATTATCTTTTGCTGACTATATGTCTAGAAATATTCTCCTTCCAATAGGAATGAAAAACAGCACATATCAACAACCAATACCCAAAGAATGGCACAGTAATATTAGTGCTGCTTATAACACTAATGGGAAATTAATAAACGGCTTATGGAACAATTATCCTGAGCAAGCAGCAGCTGGTTTATGGACTACTGCTTCTGATTTAGCAATGTATTGTATAGAAATTCAACATATTGCAGAAGGTAAAGGTGATGGCATTTTAACAAAGAAAACTGTTGATATGATGCTCACTAAGCATAAAAATGGCTGGGGACTTGGACCTTCATTGCTGGGCGAGAAAGATTCCCTTACGTTCGGACATGGCGGAAAAAATGCTGGATTTACCAACGAAATGTTAGCGTACGCTTATCAAAAACATGCAATAGTAGTTATGACCAATGGTGACAATGGAAGTAAGTTAACATTTGAAATCATAAATGCTATTTCTACATACTACGGTTTGGGATTAAACGTACCTATGACCATCATCGAAGCAATCGAATTACCAGATTCTATTTTAAAAGAATA
This sequence comes from Saprospiraceae bacterium, assembly GCA_047631875.1. Taxonomy (GTDB): domain Bacteria; phylum Bacteroidota; class Bacteroidia; order Flavobacteriales_C; genus JBLIAZ01. The sequence goes on along the minus strand of JBLIAZ010000171.1, from coordinate 2,031 downwards.
CGCAGGTAAATATGAACTAAAAAAACATCAAGTAATAGAGGTAGTTGAACTTAAAGGCAATCAACTAATCTTACCTAATTCACCTTTTGGAAGCTTAAAACTTATTCCGTTAACTGAAACCAAATTTATAGATATAGGAAGCGGCACTACATTTGAATTTTCAATAGATGGTTTAATCATCAACAATGCTTTTAAGTTTGAGAAAATGGAGCGATAAAAACCATCTGTATTGTAGTATAGATATCAGCCCTTCCGATTACTAATCACCTCTAAAGATTCTCTTTAGTGTTGCTCACATTTTTAAATGTATACCCTAAAATGTGAGGTAGAGTATACTTCATAAGTACATTTACAAAGTCATATTTTCATCATTTTAGAGTGATAGATACTCAACATTAAAAATGTGAAATAACATCGAATTGATTTATGTCCTACTTTCATTTCGAATTGCACAAAACTGATCCTAAAATTCACGTCATACCCATGGCGTCAGATGGAATTGATAGAAAACAAGTCCTGTGGGTGAGGAAGGGAAACAGACTGTTTGAGTGACCGCAGGGAGTGAGTTTCTGTTTTGCGCGAGGGGACGTAGTTTTCAAGAATTTCATGTGTCAGCCTTGATTTTTGCTACTTTTTATCAAGAACCGAGGAAGAACGACGAGCTCGTGAATTCGAAAAGATAAAATATTATGAACAAAAAGTAGGGCCACCTCCGGGCCCATAGGAGTCGATGCCACCGAGCGCAGCAACTGAATTCCAAGAAGTAAAATATATGAAGAATGGAAAATTGCATAAGAATGAAATTTAGAAAAGAAAGGCAAACCGCCGGTAGCTAAATCTACTTAACCCTCGTAACTAAATCCTCTCTACTAATAATCAACTCTCTTCCTAGTGCTTCTCCATTTCTAAAATTCTGTGTCCTTAATTTCAACTTTCCTACAGGGACTTCAAAGGGCGCTACATATTTCGTAGCATAATTAACTGGATAGGTGTTGTTCACCGAATAAAAAATGGATGTTCCTGGGACGTTGTTTTCCAATTTACACATTAACTTTCCGTCCTCTTTATACATAGACACAATCGGTTCATAAACGGCTTTACAAACATTGACTCCTTGTGTTTCAAAACGATCAAAGTGATCTTCGGTTTTCCGAATAAAATTGTTCCAGTCCTTTTTTGACTTTGGACTCCAAACGGTTTCAGCAACAGAAAGTGCCCTTGGATAAGTCATGTAGTACGCGAATTGAAGCGTTGGAATAGCTTCTGTCCAAACATTACCTTGACCACCTAAAATCAAGGAAGCATCAACGCTGTCTGGCACTGGTTCAAATTCGTATGACTTTCTTAAGCTTAAATTGGAGTAAATAGAATTCTCTACGCTTAAATCTCCTTGTTGATAATCCAAGTAAGCATAAGTACTAGGTGACATCACGACTTCATGTCCTGCTTTTGCGGCTTCAACACCTCCTTTCATTCCTTGCCAACTCATTACTGTCGCGCCGTCTACCAAACCTCCTTCAATAATTTCGTTCCAACCAATCATCTTTTTTCCATACTTGTTAATAATTGCTTGAACCCGTCCGACAAAATAAGATTGAAGTTCATGAGTGTCCTTGATTTTGTTCTTTTTCATAAAAAACTGAACACTACTACTTTCTTCCCAGTATCCCTTGTAACACTCATCACCTCCCATGTGAATATACTGCCCAGGAAATAAGGATGCGATTTCACCAAAAACCTTATCTATAAATTCATATACTTTTTCATTGGATGGATCTAAGGTGTTCTCTTCTGTCATTTTGAACGTACCATCACCTGGCCAAAAAGCAAATTTATGTCCTGGAGATACCATTTTTTGCTCCTTTAAAGTAGACAACTCCGGATAAGCTGATAATACCGCCATGCTGTGCCCGGGGATATCAATTTCAGGAACAATGGTAATGTTTCGAGCGGTCGCATACCGAACAATGTCCTTAATTTGTTCTTGTGTGTAAAACCCACCATAAGGCGTTTTTTCACCTGCTACGGGTT
>JBLIAZ010000170.1:0-5555 GCA_047631875.1 Saprospiraceae bacterium | reverse complement strand
AATGTTGTTTTTAGTGTCGCTAAAGTCCTTTGTTTTTTCGGCAGATGAGAGTGTGGTAGAGGTTAGGAAATTATTTTATTTAGCTTCAGAAAGCAGTTCAAAATCGGAACATTTTCTAAAGGAGATGGATGGAGTGCAGGATGACTCTTTAGGAGTGCATAAAGGTTACTTAGCAATGGCTTACATGTTGAAAGCGAAGCATGCATGGAATCCATACAATAAGTTAAAATTTTTTCACAAGGGTCGAGATTTGTTAGAGGCACAAATTAAAAATCATTCTACCAGCGTAGAACTTAAATTTCTAAGGTATTGTATCCAGTCAAACGCCCCTTTTTTTCTTGGATACTCAAATGAAGTTGAATCAGATAAGAATTATATCGTTGATCATTATATTACTGACTTGGACGACGATTTAAAGTGGAGGATTAAAAAGTACTTTATCGATTCAAAAGATTTATCAAAAGAAGAGAAAAAAACTTTAAGCGAAAAATTATGGACAACGATGTAATATTAGTTAACCGTTTTGACCTCGAAATAGGTTCTATGGACAAGTTAAAAGCACATCAAGAAGGTGCTTTGCACAGGGCTTTTTCTATTTTCTTGTTTAATGATAAAGGTGAAATGTTAATGCAAAGAAGAGCTTTATCAAAGTACCATTCTCCAGGATTATGGACAAACACTTGTTGCAGTCACCCAGCTCCAGGAGAAAGCGTAATGAATGCCGCAAAGAGGAGGTTAAAAATGGAAATGGGAATGAAATCCGTGTTAGAATATCAGTTTGAATTTTATTATAAATCTGGTTATGAAAATGGTTTGATAGAACATGAAATTGATCACGTGTTATTCGGAGAGTCAGAGGAGCAGCCTTTACTTAACAAAGAGGAAGCTTGCGATTGGAAATACATGTCCATTTCACAAGTTCAGAATGACATTGAAATTAACCCTGAAAACTATACTACTTGGTTTAGAATATGTTTACCTAAGGTTATTTTGGCTTATGAAGCAAAAAACATTACCTACTTACTTCAGCGATTTGGATGATTAATTTATTGATATATATAGGCTCTTTTGTAGGAATGGAGTTAATTGCATGGTTTACTCATAAATACATCATGCATGGATTTTTATGGAAATGGCACAAGGACCATCATGTGCCGAATCCTAAAAGTCATTTACAAAAAAATGATTATTTCTTTTTGGTTTTTGCTTCACCTGGAATATTGACCATATTTTTAGGTACTTATATGGAAATGGCATACATGTTAGCAGTTGGACTTGGAATAACTAGCTACGGCTTTGCGTATTTTGTTATTCATGATGTGTTTATTCACAGAAGGTTAAAATGGTTTAGGAGTTCGAGGTTCAGTTACCTTAAGGCAATTACACGGGCACATAAAGTACATCATAAAAAAATGTATAAGACTAATGGAGAGTGTTTTGGTATGCTGTGGGTGTCTTATAAATATTTAAAATAATGGAATATCTACTGATAGATATATTAGCAGTAATAGTGCCTTTTATATTCACTTTTCACAAAAAGTTGAGATTTTATAAAGAGTGGACAAGTTTTGCGTTAGGGCTTGTTTTTGTTGCGATTCCTTTTGTTGTTTGGGACGTGATTTTTACTAGTAATAGTGTTTGGGGGTTTAATTCGGATTATTTAATAGGTTTTAATTTTTTCCTATTACCTCTTGAAGAACTACTTTTTTTTGTTTGTATTCCCTACGCTAGCTTGTTCACTTATCATTGCTTTTCAATTTTATGGAAAGAGAAATCTTTTAAAAAATTAAACATTTACGGTTCTTACTTTTTAATGGTGCTAAGTTTTTGCGTTGCCATTTTGAATTATGATAAACTTTACACCTTTTATACTGCTTTATTTTTATTTACGACCTTGCTTGTGTTAAAAGTAGTGCTTGACAAGAAGTGGATTGGTAAATTCATAGCTGTTTACGGTGTTTTATTGATTCCTTTTACCATAGTTAACGGTATTTTAACAGGGTCATTATTACCTTCTCCTATAGTGTGGTACAATGATGATCATAATTTAGGAGTTCGATTTGGTACGATCCCTGTAGAAGATATTTTTTACGGTTTTTTGTTAATACTACTGTTTGTCTTTATTTATGAAAAGAATTCAAGAGGTACTAAAATCTCCTAATCGAATCTTAGTGTTTCCATTTGATTTGATGGCGCATTACCTAAGGTGTTTAAGCCTAGTTTCTAACCTGTCTGAAAATGAGGTTCTGTTTGCTGAATCTAAGAGTTACAATTCCTTTGTACATAAAAAGGGATTCTCGACTTTTAAGTGTGAAGTGTTTGATCCAAGTTTTGTAATGGAATGTGCTGAAAATTTCGATTTTTCCTGGCTGAATTACAAAGACGCAAATCGCGTGCTTTTATCTCAGATTTCAGTGATAAAAGAGCATAAACCGGACTTAGTTATTGGAGATACCTCTCCTACGTTAAAAATGGCTGCTGAAATTTGTGGCGTTCGTTATGTTACAGTCATAAACGGTTACATGTCTAAGTATTATAGCAAAGTTAGGGCTTTGTCTAAATTCCACCCTGGCCATCAGCACTTGTCAAAACTTCCTCCAGAAATTGCTGAAAAAATCACCTCCTTTGCTGAGCGCATAGCTTTTTGGTATGTGCACAAACCATTTAGGAAGTTGCGGAAAGAAAATAACTTAAAAAGGTTAAAGTCCTTCATAGACGAATCAGAAGGTGACGATGTATTGATTTGTGATCACTTCAACATTTTTCCACAAAAAGCCATTCCAAATAATTATCATGAAATTGGCCCTTTGGTTTGGGAATCTGAAAATAATTTACAATTGGTTGATGAAGAGATTGATAAAAAAAAGAAAACTATTTTAGTGTCTATGGGTAGTTCAGGTAACTGGAATAATGTGGCTTTTTTAAACTCAGAAGTATATAGTCAATACAACATAATTACGGCGGGGGATAAGGATAGGTTATTAAAAGGAACAAATGTTTTTCCACGTGATTTTTTGAACTTGGATAAGGCATTAGCTATTTCGGATTTATTCATTTGTCATGGTGGCAGTGGGACATCTGCAATGGGGGTAGCCCAGCAAGTTAAGATGCTTTTTTTTACTTCTCACTTTGAGCAAGAGTGGAACGTAAAAGGAATGGAGGGTGGAGGGTTTGGAAAAGATATAACGCTTATGTCTCACTTAGAAATTAATCAAACTATAGAAAGTATTCTTGTGTAATGAAAATATGATTTATGTATCCATACCACAATAAAATAAAGCAAAGAATTAAGAACAGGGAGTTGATTAAGTTCGAGTATGTTGATCGCTACAAAAATATTTCCCCATGTTTGTTACTTCACTTTTCCACAGAGCCAAATATTAGACCCATTCGTGAACACAGGTTCGAAGAGTATGATGAAATTCTAAATAAGGGAGTTGATGATATAACATTTCGCTCCTAGACTGTATTTGATAACTCCCATAATATAAATTTTGAGGTTTGAAAAGGGTAGTGGAGTGAGTCGTGATAATTTCGGAGACGTCTTTTTTACATTCTGTCCTAGAATCTACTTCGCAATACATAATGTAAAAATACTGTATATAAAGATCGGTAGAGTAGCGAGGGACTAATTAGTGATGGTGTTTTTTTAACTCTCATGGGATAATTTACAGTACATTTTATCGAAATCACCGTTGATACCTTTTTAGCTACAGGGTTGCTTTATATGTATACCAAGCTGTTTTGTTCTAATTGGTTTTGTTTTTTAATCTATAGATGATAGAATAAAACCTATTCTATCACAATTGTATTAATTTCTAACTCAAATTTTTCATTTCTTTTATTTCCAATAAAAAATGAAATTTCTTCAAAACTATCATTGTCAAAATTAGGTATGTCTAGTCTCTTTCCTCTACAGGAAGGATACATGTCAGATAGATTTAATTTGATAATTTGCCAATTTTTTGTAGTTTCAAAATGATAGATATATGAGTGCCGGTCAGAAGATTTATTTTTAATTCTGAATTGGTAGGTTTTACCACCTCCTTTTATTTTTAATAGAATTATTGAATCCTTTTTTGCGTAAATTTTATTGAACCGATACTTCACAGAAGAAAATAAAAGAATGCTAGCAGACTCTTGTTTTTTTAATTTTGGTAGTATTTCTTGTAATACTTTGATGGCACCAACAACTTGTAACTGGTAATCTTCTGTAAATTTTTCAGGTACGATACGGTGAAAAGGTTTTAAATTGATACTGCCAGGGCAGTAAGCAAAGCCATCAATTTTATCAGGTAAAAATGATAGATTTAGACTTTCTGCTGTAACATCTAGGTGATGGTATTGAAGGTTTTCATGATCTGAAGTAACCACATTGTTGTTGTAGGTAGCAAATACATTATTCCCTTTACCATTATCTATCTATTGCAATTGTGGGTGAATTACTATTAACAAAGCTACATGAAGAAAAATATTTTTTTGGATAAAACACATTAAAAGGATGTTTCTGAATTTGTTTCATCATTGTTGATTTTTCAGACAATAAAATAGCATATGACCCTCGTTTTTTTTTCTTGGTTTTGAAAACTAGAACTTTAGAGATTATATGGCTTAATGCGACAGAACCTTGAGCATAAACAAGTGCTGTTTTGTAGCTATTCCTGCCTGTTTTAAACAAAAAAACAAGTAGCTTTAGTAAAACACAGTTAAAATAAATATGACCGACATTTACAAAATTTTAATATTGGAAGACAGTGCAGCAGATGCTGGATTAATAGAAATACAATTGGAAGAGCTAGGTTTCAAATCAGAAGTAGTCATCACCGACAATAAAAAGGATTTTGAAGAGAAGTTTTTAACAGAAAAACCGTCCTTAGTTTTGTCCGATTATAAAATACCAAGTTATTCAGGTTTAAGGGCTCTAAATTATTGTAAACAATTTACAAAACAAATTCCCTTTATTTTTGTTACTGGTGCTATTTCTCCTGAATTAGCTGCTGAAACAATTATTGATGGTGCCGATGGGTTTGTGCTGAAAAGCCGCTTAAATACTTTAAGTGTTGTTATTCAAAAAACTATAAAACGCTTTACGGCTGAAAACGTAAAAAACATTACGAGTTCCGTTGAGGATTTAAAAGAGCAAATTAAATTGGAGCACCCTCAGATGTCGGATATTAAAAGACAATACGTACAAATGAAAGCTAAAATTGATGAGCAACTGAAGATATTGGACGAAATAAAATCGGCCAGTAACGACGTGCCCAATAAATAAGCCTTCACAACCTAATCCTATTTTCCGTGAAAAATAAAATTGATAAAACACTTTCAAAACAAGAGCAAACCAACATAAACGATGAGCTAACAATTGTTGGTGTAGGATCGTCTGCCGGCGGTTTGGAAGCCTTACAAGATTTTTTTGACAACATGGCTCCTCAAGCCAACATGGCTTATGTGTGTATTCAGCACCTTTCGCCGGATTATAAAAGTTTAATGGTGGAGTTACTTTCTAAAAGGAGCGACATGCACTTTGTAGAGGCGGAAAACGACTTACCAAT